>CAMPAF010000004.1 GCA_946631535.1 uncultured Verrucomicrobiota bacterium | reverse complement strand
GGCGCGAAAGGCGACAAGGGCGACACCGGCGCGACGGGCGCGAAAGGCGACAAGGGCGACACCGGCGCGACGGGCGCGAAAGGCGACAAGGGCGACAAGGGAGACACCGGCGACACCGGGCCCGCAGGTCCGCAGGGCGAGAAAGGCGACAAGGGCGACACCGGCGCGACGGGCGCGACGGGCGCGACGGGTGCCACCGGCGCGAAAGGCGACAAGGGCGACAAGGGAGACAAGGGCGACAAGGGCGACACCGGCGCGCAGGGCGCGACCGGCGCGCAGGGTCCGGCCGGCCCGCAGGGCGCGAAAGGCGACAAGGGCGACAAGGGCGACAAGGGCGACAAGGGCGACGCCGGCGAGGATGGCGAGCAGGGCCCGAAGGGCGACAAGGGCGACAAGGGCGACAAGGGCGACACCGGCGCGCAGGGCGCGACCGGCGCGCAGGGTCCGGCCGGCCCGCAGGGCGCGAAAGGCGACAAGGGCGACAAGGGCGACAAGGGCGACAAGGGCGACAAGGGCGAGACCGGTGCGACCGGCGCCACGGGACCGCAGGGGCCGCAGGGCATAAAGGGCGACACCGGGGACAAGGGCGCGACGGGCGACACGGGGCCGGCAGGTCCGCAGGGCCCGAAGGGCGACACGGGCGCGACCGGTGCCACCGGAGCGACTGGCGCCGCCGGTCCGAAGGGGGACAAAGGAGATAAAGGTGACAAAGGAGATAAAGGCGATCCGGGCGACGCCTCGGCCGCGTTCGCTGGCCGGACGTTCTCGCTGGGCAGCCTGGACGACGTCTATTCGGCAGTCGAAGAAATCGTCGAGGCAATGGGAGGAGAGGTAGAATGAAGAAGCTGATTCTAATCCTTGCGGCGCTCACGTGCGCGTGCTCGTGGGCGGGCGTCGCGTCCGCGCGTCTCGGCGCGCTGGGCCGTAACGACACCGTTGTGACGAACGTCACGGACGTGACTCCGGGCAATTATGCGACCGTGAGCAATCGCGCCATGACGGCATCCACGTACACGGACTCTGCGCTCGGCGCGTTCGCGTCCACGGGCGCCGTGAAACGCGCGGAGCTGCACGGCACGCCGACGCGCTGGACGGACGCCACGGGGTGCGTGTGGGAAGTCGCGCGTAACGCCGGATGGAGTTTGTCAAGCTACACAGGATTCACACCAGAAGAAATCAGCTCTTGGGTCGGCCCTTATTGGCATGTGGCAGACGAAGAAATGTACACCACGGACGGATGGTTTCTGGAGCCTGGTGGAACGCCTACGTATCTTGGCGGCGACCCGAACGCGACAACACTTCACTTTTCCATGGGGGATGAGTTTGTTGCAAACTGGACACGGTACGACATTCTTGTGACGAATCTTGTGGGGCGTACGGCGCTCACGAATGAGATCCCGCGCACGGCCGGCGACGTGGGCGCATATCCGGCGGCGAGCGGCAGCGCGTTGGAATCCGGGAAGCAAGACCGCTTGCCTTATCCCACGAACGCGATCCCGTTCTCTGTGATTGACGGCGCGCCGTCCGGCGGCGGGCAAGAGTGGCGCGTTGACACGCAATCATCATATAACGTCCACTATGTCACGAACGGAATGGCGGACGTTTCAATGGACGCGGAGCTTTCATGCAGCACGAACGGATGGCCAAACGGCGCATCAATGTTTGCGCGTTTCACGATTGGCGCGGGAATCAGCTATATGGTGATGGATGACCGCATCCGCCTTGTCGGATACGGCACATGGCCGACGAATAGCTTTCAATCCGTCTGGTGGCGGAGCGGTACGAACATCTATGTAAATGTCATCCTGGAGGAATAGCCGATGAAGAAAGTGCTTACTGCGTTCCTGTTGTCCGCTTGCTGTCTGGCAAGCGCTACCAATCTGTTCGTCTTCTCCGATGACGGCGTGGAAGTAGGCAGCAAGCCGCGCGAACTTCCCTCGCAAGGCTACAATCGCACGACGGGCCAGGTGGTGGTCGGCCTGCACGCGCGCACAGACGCCGAGCGCGCCGCCTGCGGCTGGTGGCGGATCGTCGAGACGCCGAAGCCGGGAATCGTCGTCTCCAACGAGTACTGGGCCGTGACCGGCTACACGTTCACGAACAGCGTGGCTTATCAAGCCTGGGCCCGGAAGTGGCGCAAGATCGTGCCGCGCCGTTTCAGCAAGATGCTGATTGTGGCGGCGCTCACGCGGGAGGGCGTATGGCCGCAGGTCAAGTCGTGGATTGACGCGCAGGGCCTGACTGATCTCTATTTGGCCGCGCAGGACTTCGCGGAGGATAACGCCTACTTCGCCCAGGGCAAGGCCGCGATCCAGGCGGCGCTCGGCTGGACTTCCGAACAGGTCGAGGCCGTTCTCAAAGAGGCGGAAATCAAAGGAAACGGCAGATGAGGCGTGCGGCGTCCATATTCGTCCTTCTCGGCGCGCTGACGGCGCTTGCGGTCGATCCGGCGCTGCTCATGCGCACGCACACGGACCCGTCCCGGATGTTCATGGTCCCGAACGTGCGATCCGTTGACGTAATGACTGGATTCCTTGGCGGCGGCGAGGAAGGATTTACAGCCGTTGCGTGGATCCGCTTCTATCCGACGAATGGCATTGTGATGAATGTTCCGAATTCCCTTTGGAGCATTGAACCGGCGCGCGCCACGCGCGAGGGAGGCGCTGAGCTTCCGGCCATCATGGACTATCAGACGGTGACGGATAACAGCGGCGGCACGTTCTCAAATCCGAATTACGATTACCGTGAGGACACGCTGGAAGACACATGGCAATATGGCTGCTACTGCGTGAACATCGAGACGCCCGTCGACGTGACCGTGACGATTGCGGGCGCGGAGCGTTTCGTGGCGGGGTCTAATGGCGTCAAACAGGCGTTCAACATCCTTGGAACGGCGGCGGATTACTCCTGGAGCGTTACCGGGCCGACTGGCGGCGCTACGCCGGTGAAGTTTGGATTTGCCGCGAATCCGCTTGTGAAGTTTTACAACATCGTGTGCCCGAGCAGTGTAGCGAGTTTCTATACGGGCGAAGTGCCGGGCGGGCCGAACGTCCCGGCAATCACGAATGAATGGATGATGGTGGCGGTACAGGCGCGGATCGACAACGGCACGATGCAAGGGCGCATGGCATTCTTCACATGGGGGAGCGAGATATTCCCGTCAACGTGGCAGACGGAAACGGTGGACGTTTCGCATTTTGAGAAGAATGCGCGCGTGCGGCTTTCATTGGCGTTCTTCCCTGCGATTGACTTGCCGCGCGACTTCTACGGCATGAAGGTCTTTCCGTACTGTCTGACGGATGACGAATTGCGGAACGTCCGCGATTTGGACATGTTCGAGATGCAGCGGCGCGGATATACACGATGGAGGGCGCAGTGATGGGCGACAACGCGGAAATCTATCAGCGGCTCGGCAAGGTCGAGACGGAACTGGCGTCGATGAAGACGAACATCGTCTGGATTCAGCGCTTCATGTGGCTGCTCTTCCCGAGCGGTGGGCTGTTCGGATGGGCTTTGGCAAAGCTGTTTGGAGGCGGCTGATGAAACATTCATTCGTGATCTTTGTGGCGCTGGCCGCCGTCGTGGCTTGCGCGGACTTTAGCCGGAGCGGCGAGCCGCGGGGTATACGTTTCCCGTGGGTGAAAGTGAGCTTGCACCAGAACGATCGGCATGGGTGGGAGATCAGGGAGGACGCGCCGCTGTTCGCCGCTCACTTCGCGACCGTGAACTATGACGAGTACCATTTGAACTACGCGGAGCAGAAGCAGCTCGCCGTGGTCGTTGCGCAGGCGATTGCGGGCTACTACGGAAGCACGAACGACATCCGCGTCGTGCATTGGGAGCAGCCAGAGCCTGCGAGCACGAACCTGGCCGACAAGGTGAACGCATGGCTGAAAGGCGATTGGGTTACGGACGAGATCGTGCCGATTGGCAGGCAAGGAGGATGCAGGTGACCACCGAATGGGCCAGCTGCGCGGCGCCGATCATTCGTCTCCCGATTTCCACCCTCGGTGAGACTGAGGCCGTGCTGGCCGAGGATTGGCACATCAACGAGGTGTGCGGCTTCAGATTCACCGTGCCAGCCGGCACGACCACCGACGGCGCGTCCATCCCGCGATTCCTGTGGCGGCTGTGCGGGCATCCGCTCATGGCGCCGCGCGTGTACGCCGCGCTGCTGCACGATTGGCTGTACGGCGACTTCAAGCTGACCGCATCGGCGATCCATGACGCCAGATACTACAATTCGGCCTTGCCGTCGGACCTCACCCGCAAGGAAGCCGACGAGTGCTACTACGCGCTATTGCGCCATTTCGGCGAGCCCGCATGGGTCGCCACGATCGAGTACAACGCTCTCCGCCTCTGCGGCGGATCGCACTACAGAAAGGAAAAAACAAGATGCACAAGATGATGATAGTTGCCGCGTTCGCGGCGATTGCAACCCTGACCGGCTGCAAATCCATCGAGGTTGAGCGCCACGCGCAATCCCTTGCCACCGTCCTGAGCGCCGACGGCACAGCAACGGTCGTCCGCGACGCCCAGAACAATCCCATAATCCTGGATGGCGGCTGGAGACTCGACTACTTCCAGCACTGGAACTGGCAGGAGTTCGCCAGCCTCATGGCGAAAGCCGGCGAGGCGGAGGTGTCGATCAACGGATATCGTGGTGGCGCGGACGCGACGAACCTCACGGCGCTGGTCACGGCGTCGTTCGCGGGCGGAGCAAACCTGGCGACAGCGATCGGCGAGGCGTACGTCAAGATCGCGGGCGGCGGCGCGCAGGCGTCAACCGTGCTGTCGAGCGCGTCTAAGATCTACGAGTACTTCACGTCCAAGGGCGGCGACCCGGAGAAGGCCACCGTCACCACGGACACGGTCACGAACACGCTGAAGGTCAGCGACGGCACCACGTGCGTGCAATGCGACGCGCAGGGCAACTGCTCCAGCTGCACCGTACAGTGAGCGAGGTGCGACGATGGCTCTCACGTCATACACGGACACGAACAAGGTCACGTCGGTCGGGCTTCGGACGGTCTACCAGGTGACGCGAGACACCGTCTCGCAGGATAAGCCATTCTTCGTCTATCGGCGAGTGCGCACGAAGACGTACGCCTACATCGGGATGGACGAGACGACGGCGAAGCAGTGCGTGGACGCCAAGCTGGCGCAATACACGCGCACATATCCGACCTGGGAATGGAAGAATCACCGGTGGCAGCGCGTCGCCGGCGTGGAATCCACCTACACCGAACTGGTCGCCGAGGTCCAGGCGGTCCATGACGAGGGAACGCTGTGGCGCGTCGACATCTCGGTGAACGAGGAGGCCGTGGTCTATTCCGCGAACCGACTCGCAGACATTCCCGCGGCGTTCGCCGCCGCATCGATGGATCCGTGGAACTACGACGAGTGAAGCGATGGCCAGCAAGCCTCCAGTTCTGGTGCAAGTGAAACCGGGTCAGGCGATCGGCGCGGTGAGATTCTTCGCGCAGGCGTGGAACTGGCTCATCGCGTGGGTCGCGAATCTTCAGGTCGGCGACGGTCTCGGGTGGGAATTCCGCGACAGCGACCATCCGCGTCTGCGTCTGAAGCTCAAGGCCGGCAGCGGCCTCAGGCTGTCCGTCAGCGGCGGCGAGATGACGTTCTCTCTCGCGAGCGACGGCGGCGGCGACGATGGCGGCGGGGCGAGTCGGGGCAGCGGCGGCAGCGGCTCGGGCGGCGGCTCGGGCGGCGGTTCGGGCGGTTCCGGTAGCGGATCCAGCGGCAGCTCGGGCGGCGGTGGCGGCTCGGGCGGCGGCGAAGGCGGCTCGGGCGGCGGCGATTCGGGCGGCGGCTCGGGCGCTGGCGGATCCGGCGCTGGCACGACCTGCAACACCTGGTCTGATGATCCCGATAACGACAACACCGATCCGGGCGCCGCGAACTTCGGCGACGACTGCGCAGAGCTAAACGGATGGTAATCTAGGAGAAACAAATCATGTCTACTCTCAATCTTCCATACAGGCGCTTCGTGCGCCAGGTGTCCAACGGCTACGCGAGGACGAAGTACTCGTATCTCGCCATGCAGAGCGACCTGCTCGCGGCGCTCAAGATCGCGCCGTGGCGCGAGGCGCGCTGCGCGGTCAACGAGGTCACGACGGTGCCGAACAAGGTCACGGCCACGGACGCGGAGGTGGACGAGTCCGGGGCTGTCGTCTCGCCGTCCACGTATTCGGCCTTCATCGATGACAGGTATGACGCCTTCAAGCAGGGCGGCGATGCGGTGCCGTCCGATGCGACCATGTGCGGCTACGCCGGCATGGTGGCCTACCGATACGAGCTTCCGTCCGGATACTCGTCCGACATCTCGAGCGTGAGTCTGCGTTTCGCCGCCGCACGCTACCTGCGAAGCGGCCTGCGCGTCGCGGTGGTGCTGTCGAACGTCTCGACGCCGTCCGACGACTGGGCGACGATCCGCGGCGAGGGGACAGGCGCGATCGTCACGCCGCACGAGGCGGCGAACGTGATCGGCGTCTCGTCCTGGGGCTTCCTCGGGCAGCCGGATGCCGAGACGCTTCTCGAGTCCCGCGCCCGGGACGCCGAGCTGGTGTTCGATGCGTCCGACTACGCGGCGCTCGGCACGTCCACGCGCTATGCGTACATGTGGGTGTACGTGTCGATCGAGGACTATGAGGACTTCTGGGAACTGTACGACGGCAAGACTCCGCGCTATTACTCCATCGAGGGATCGGCCGCGCTCACCGGCGCGGTCTGCGCGGTGACGTTCGACGGCTCCGTGTCTGCGGCCACCACGACGTGGCGGCATGCGCTCTATGCGGCCGGCAGCGGCCTCCTCGACCTGACGACCATCGTGAACGCGGAGGGCACGACGGCGGGCGTGTCGTGGGAAGAGAAGGAAGCGGCACAGCGCACGGCCTTCGGCAATCTCCTCGGGCTCACGTCCTGGGAAAGCTATCTGATAATCGACGCCACGCCGGGCAGCATCGCTCCTGCCGTCCCTGGCATGACGGTCGCGACCGACGACAGCGGACACGCCCACGTGCCTCGGCTGCTGCGGTTCGAGGAGTTCCCGCGGAAGGACCTGCTCGGCGAGCTTCCCGACTCTCCGAGCAGCTACGTGGATCTCGTCGATATGGGCGTGTTCGGAGTCGCGCCGGCGGTGTATGAGCTATCCGTGGAGAGCGGGACCGGCAGGAAGTGGGCGAACGCCGGATGCGGGCGTCCCAATGGGATCGGCTACGCCATCGAGTCCACGGCAGGCGGAAGCACGACGGAGTCCTGCTTCATGTACTACAAGGCGGACTTGTCCACGCCGGCCTTCGTCCTTCAGCCGCCGCACACTGTGGCGATGCTCCACTTCAAGTCGACCGCTCGAGTGGTGCCGGGCGGCCGCTCGGCGTACACGCGCCTGTCGATCGGCGGATCCGTTTCCGGCACGGCCGGCGTCGAGGCGCGCATCAACGTCTGGCGGTCCACGTCGGCGGACATGCTCGGCCAGTGGCACAACCAGGCCGTTGCGGCGCTGCTGTCGCACCAGCAGATGTTCACGGGCTCCTCGCGGACGGTCAACGCAAGCGTGACGGGCACGGGCACGAAGGTCACGGACGTCAAGATCAAGGCGTCCGCCGAGCTCCTGTGCGCGATTCCCGTGCCCAATGGCACGGAGGTCAGCGTGGACCTGTCGGCGTCGGAGCTTCATCCGGGCGACGTGCTGATCTTCTGTCCTCGCGTGGATCTCATTTCGGAGGGCATCTGGAACTTCTCCGACGAGGTGACGTTCGATCACATTCTCCTCGCGTAGCACTCCGCGAGGTAGGCCCGGGAGTCGCTGATTCTCCCTCATTGAGCGGTGCACTGCCGCGAGAGGCCGGAACAGTGCGGGGCCCGCGTCATTCTCCCGCGGGCCTTTTACTGTCGCTCGCAAGGCCGCGCGCGAGATCCTCTGCCGAGATATGGGTGTAGTGTTCGGTCATGAGCATCGTCGAGTGGCCGACTGCCGCCTGGATGAGCGCCGGGCTGATGCCGCGCTTCATGAGGCGCGTCACGAACGTGTGGCGGAGCGAGTGGAAGCTGGCCGTCGGTGT
This sequence comes from uncultured Verrucomicrobiota bacterium, assembly GCA_946631535.1. Next base: position 26,691 of record CAMPAF010000004.1, on the reverse strand, counting down.
CTTCTCGCCTTCCTTTCGCATCTTTATCCCGGCCCGCTGGAAGATGAGCGCGATGGACCTGCATATCTCTGTGGATTGACGCCGGTGCATCCATGGCAGCACATACTCGCTGGAACGCGCCGAAAACGGCTCACGCAGTTCGTCGTACAATTCCGGGACGATGGGCAGAGCGATCGGCGCGCCGGTCTTCTGCGTGCGTCTGATGCTGATCTCGCGGCGTTTCATGTCAATGGAGTCCCAGCGCAGGTGAACGATGTCGCCCATGCGCAGGCCGGTCGTGATTCCCAGTCGAATCATGAGGTGCGTCTCGCCGGTCGAGTTCGCGAGGAGCGCGTCGACCTCCTCGTCGGTCAGCGCTCGCCGCTCGAGCGGCGTGTGGCGTCGGCGTGCGATGTGGTCGGAGGTCCATGGATTGTACTCGAGGCCGTAGCGGCGAGAGAGAGTCCGCCACACCATGGCGAAGAGGTTCAGGTCGCGATTCACGCGGCTGGCGCTCACGGTCGTGGCGCGTTCCTTCACGAATTCGTCGGCGACCGCCTGCGAGACATCTCTCGCCGAGGTGATTTCGGGGTATCGCTTTTTCGTCCAGGCGGCGAGTCCATCGAGCTGCTGCCGGTATCCTTTTAGCGTGACGGCCGCCACGTCTCGGCGATCGGGCGAGTCGCGCCAGATCTCGAACAGGCGCGCCAGCGGGATGCCGAGCGTCCGGCGTCTGGTGTCCGCGTCGTCCAGCGAGGCGGCGACGAGTCGCGTGAGCTTCGTCACGGCGGCACGGTCGCGCATGCCGATCCGCGGAGCAGAGTGGGTGGCCAGCCATTCGCGCGCCTCTTCTAGGTCGGCCGTGCCGGTGCTTCTGCTGATGAGCTTGCCGTCGGATCGCCATCTGGCCTGCCAGCTCTTGCCGTGCCACACTAGTGTGCCGGCGCCGTTTACCGCTCTTCCTCGTTTGTTTTTGTTTGCTTTCATTGGCTTTTGTACTCCGTAATCGGCGGAAAAGATGTCAAAAGGATGTCTCTATCCGCCGGTCCGGGGGCAAGTCTACCACACTATACGCCTACTGCGCAATAGCAAACACTAGCATTCTCTAATGGTGCTGGAGACGGGACTCGAACCCGTACGGCCTTTCGGCCAGCGGATTTTAAGAGCGCGCCCCAAGGGGCGAAAACCTGTAAATGTTGGTTTTCGTTGGCTTCTGTTGGCTTCTGTTGGGGCTTGTTTGCATCTGGAAAGATGTCAAAAGGATGTCACGGGAACTGGGACAGGGGCAGGTCCCAGCGTTCGCGGTGGCTGTTTGACAGCTTCCGCACGGCGTTCCGGAAGTCGTCGTCGGACATCTCCTCGATCTCGTCCTCTTCCGCAAGGTCGGCAAACCGGCGGCCGTTGAAGTTGCGCATCTTCACGGTCGTCGCGGGATCTTCTGTCGCCTGTATCAGTAGATTCGTCGCGACCTGGTAGCGTGTCACGCTCCTATTGTACAGCATGATGTCGCGGGGCGTCTTGTCCTTGCCGAGCGATTGCGTAAAGCCATAATCTTCGATCGCCGCCACGACGACGCCTTCTCGCTCCTTCATGTAGTTCTCGCGCGACTCCTTCCCGGGTGTCGGCTGGCTTCGGTATCCTTTGCGCTGGCGCTCGCGTTCGAGGCGGAGCGCGTCGGCCTTCGAGAAGTCTATCTCGGCGTGAAGTATGGCCGCTGCGATCACGGCTGCGAAGATGGCGTATAGTCTGCTCATGGACGCCATTATACCATGGCCCGATTTGACCTTGCGAAAAAAAGTAAGAATTTTTCTTTTTGTGGTTGACGGGTGAAACCACCTTTTGATACACTACCCGCCGCTGGCCCATGGTGGGCTGGCGGAAAACAAGGAAAACAAGATGAGCAACATGCCAAAACCAGAGAACGTACAGCGTTCAATAAGGGTACAGCGTGAGCTGGATGCGAAGATCCTCAAGCGGTTCAGGACTGCGGAGATGTCCGTAAAGGACGCCTATATCCTCGCGCTCCAGTATGCCACGCGCAAGGTGGCGCTGACTCCGGAGGAGTATCGCCAGATCGCCGACGAGACAGAGGCCGCCAGGCGCAGGAGGACCAAGTGATGAGCATCGCCGACATCAAGCCGACATCTGTGCCAGCAGAGCTGCGAGTGAAGATCGAGCACGTCATGAGGGAGAGGTCTCTCTCATGGCGTGATGCTGTTCTTTTTCTCGCCCAAGAGGTGGTTTCACCTCCGCGACGCGCTATTAGAGCCAAGAGGCTTTTTTAAGCCGTCGGGGTGGTTTCACCTTCCCGCGCCGCCGAGACTGGCGGCGCGGGAGATTCAGCTTCAACCAACAAACCAAAGGAAAACAGGAAAATGAGTATTGATTATGATCTTGCCCTAGAAGTAGCGAAGGACTTCTGCGGCGTTGATGGCGATCGGAGGGTCTCGCACTATGACGACGGCACGCTCTATGCGACCGACAATCGTATCGCGATCGCGATCCACGATGTCGGCGGCGCGATGATGGACCAGTCGAAGAGCGCACTGTGCGGTCGTATAAGGGACTTGTTCAAAGAGGCGAACGATGAGCGAGAGGCGGGCAGGCGTCATCTTGTCAAGATGCCGGCGCTGGAGGAGGCGCTGCGGACGGTGTTGGCGGCCGTCGCGAAGGTTGGCGATGTTCGCAGTATCGGCGGCTTCGGCCTGCGGCAGGGGTGTGTTCTTCTGGATGAGGGGTATATCGTCGCCGCACATTATGCCCAGCTGGTGTTCGCCTTATATGATGAGTTTGACTATGACGGCGAGGTTTGCGGGTGGGTGCTCGGCGCTGGCAAGCCGGTGCTATTCCGTGGAAAGCGGTGGGAAGTGATGATAATGCCCTTGCGGCGGCCGGTGGGACCGCTTGCCGAAGTGCAGCAAGGTGTACAGGTTCCTAGTAATGAGATCGAGGAGGGAGAGTAAATCATGGACATCTTCATAGCATCAGTATCGATCGGCGTGGCGATCGTCGCGATGGCAGGCGAGGCGGTCGCCTGACTCAAGAGCATGTAATTTGGCGCCCGGTGTCGGATTTCTTGTTTTCCTTCGACATCGGGCGTCTCTAACCTTCAAGGGAGACAAATCATGGAAGAGAAGAAAGAGAAGCGGTGGATGGTGCGGACGCCTGTCGGTGACTACGCCGACATCTGGGCGGAGACTGCTCACGCGGCGAAGCGCCGCTTGTGGCACATGACGCTCGGCCGAATAGAGATCGCCGACATGGTCGTCGTGAGGGAGGGCTGAATCATGCCGGGGAAGGAAGAGAAGGTAAACGTCCCGCTGGATCCCGAGACGAAGAACAGGCTCCAGGCACGTGCGGACGCGAACGGTCGAGCGATGGGCCGGGAGGCCGCGCAGATCATCAAGGCCGAGCTCGGCACACTTCCGCAGCAAGAGGACGCCCGGTAATGACGCTCGCCGATAAGGATTTCGTGATGTCGCTCCTGGGGCTGCCGCGTCTCTCATTGAGCCAGGCCCAGCTCCTCAAGATCGAGCGCATCATAGACGGCCAGCCGGTGGATGATCGTCCTCTGCCATATGTGACCTATGAGGACGCCATGGCGGCGCTGGGCTTCACTACGCAGGAGGGAGTACGGAAGCTGGCGAAGCAAGGGGAGCTGGAACTATACAGGCTGCCAGGTCGGAAGCAGGCGAAGGGCGTGACGCGGGCGAGCCTCGAGCGGTGCCTGCAAGTGCGGGGGGTGGCATGATGTTTGCAATTCCCCCATATATCCCCCCCATGGTTCCCCCGGGATATACCCTCTCCCCTTCCTCCCGTGATGCCCGCGGGGATGGGCATGGGGGCGGCCTAGAGGCTCGTCCGCTATTGCGTGATGGATTTGTTTCGACACTAGGGCGAACGCGCCCGGCGGCGGCGTGTGGCATGCGTGCGGCGGGGCTGGCATTGAATGACGAAGCGAAGGAACGCAAGAGCGAACGAAGCCAACGGGCACGCGGCGCTAAATTTTGCGCTAATAGTCGAACGGCGAGCGAAGAATCAGCGCAGACTTGCGCGGCGCGCCAAAATTTTGCCGATGAGTTGAGCCGGTTCGATGAGATTCCCGCATGGGTCGCTCACGGTCTCGCCGAGCTCGAGCGGCTCGGAGGGCCCCCCGGGGGTAGGTTCTGGGGGGCTGAAATTTAACACCACCGCACACGCGACGGTGCTGCGGGAAGACTGACTAACGGTTAGGAGTACCAATGAACAAGGCAACGATCGAGAAGATGGCCCGCGAACGGGCAGAGAAGAGCGCGACGAAGCGGAAGACGCCGACCGCTCGCACAATTCCACCAGAGGCGGATTTCCCGCCGCCAGTTGCGGTCCTGCCGCCCGGTGTGGAACTTACACCTCCGGACCTTAAACTCTCGCCAGAGACGCTTCAGGCGCTGATTTACGCGAACCTCGTCGGCGGCATCGCGTTCGATCGGACGATGGAGACGGTGGCGGCTGCGTGCCGGACGGCGTACGAGCGCTCGAGAGTCGCGGTCCGCGCCTGGCTCGCCTGCCTGGCGAAGGAGGAGCGGTGAAGCGCGAGCAGGGCTTCTGTGTCCACGGCGTGATGACCTCTACGCTGAAGGAAGTGCCGCCGGATGCCCGCGCGGCGATCCTCGGCTTCGCGTTCGCCAAGACGTACGGCATCGAAGACTACGACCTGCCGAAGCGGTTCGCGGCCTATCGTCCGATCGCTACCGGCATCGCGACCGAGGCGAAGCGCATCATCGAGGAGGCGGACAGTCGTCCGGCTCCGAAGTCCGGAGCCCAGCGTACGGCCGAGTACAAGGCGAGGAAGCGGGCACAGGCCGCCGCCGAGGTGACGAAAGTGACGCAAGGTGACGCGGGTGACGCGGGTGACGAAGGTGACGCTAGAATGAATGACAGAATGAATGACAGACAGAGTGTGGTATCGTCACCTCGCCCACCCACCGACGACGAGATCCGAGCGGCTGCTCACAACCTCGGCGTGCCGGACGACTTCCGCGACCACTTCGCCGCCGAGATGCGGAAGCTCGACTGGACCGCCATGCGGGCGAACGGCGCGACCTATCGCGTGACGGCCGCGAACGTCTCCTGCGTTCTGCGGAACTGGTGGGTGACAGAGAAAAAAAATTCTCCGGCGCGCGTGGAACAGCCTGCCGGCTCTGGCATAAGGGCGACATCGGCCGAGGAGGTGTGGCGCGATGACTGACACGGCCAAAACGGAAGCGGCGCTGATCGGCGTCATCCTGGCGGACGTGCCCGGCGTGCTGCCGGTCGCGATGGCCGCCGGCGTCCGTGCGTCGTGGTTCCGGACGGATCCGTGGGCGGTCGTGTGGCTGGCGCTCGAGCGTGCCTGGCGGAGCGGGCACGCCGACAAGGCCGACGCCGTGAGCGTCTTCGAGGCCGCGAAAAAGATCGCGGCGTCGCCAGACAACAAGATGCCGGCGGCGAACCTGACGGCCGAGACGATCAGCGACGTGGTCGGCTCTGCCGAGGTCGGCGGATATGCGGAAGCGCACATCGCGGCGCTGAAGTCCGCGCACATCGAGCGACGGATCCGCGAGACGATGGCGGCGAACGAAAAGCTGTTCGCCTGCACTGCGGACGCGGCCGAGGTGGGCGTGGCCATGCGGCGAGCTCTCGACGACGTGCTCGCGGATGCCGTAGCGTCGAAAAAGCTGAACGTGCGCGCCCTGACGGACAGCATCGTCGCGGAATCGGAGACCGCTCATCAGAAGCGCATCGTCGAGAAGAACCTCGACTGGACGCCCGGCTACCGCATGCCGTGGCCGGAACTGACGCGCCAGCTGAACGGCCTGCGGCCCGGTCTGCATGTGGTGGCGGCGCGCCCGTCGGTCGGCAAGACGGCCTTCGCCGTGAACCTCATGCGCTTCTGGTGCGAGCAGGGTGTCGCCGTGGCGCTGAACCAGCTCGACATGCCGCGCGTCGAGATGATGCGCCGCTTCATCGCGGAACGGGCGCGCGTCTCGCTGCGCAAGGCGCTCTTCTCGCCGACGAAGACGGATATCGAGGCGATGCGCAAGGCGGCCGACATCGTGACGGCGTGGCCGCTCTCCATCACGGAGATCCGCGACGTGGACGACTTCCGGACCTACTGCATGGTCGAGCATGCCGCCGGCCGTCTCGGCGTGGTGGTCTGCGACTACCTGCAACTCTTCCACGCCCGCGCCCTGGGCCGCGAGGATGCCGTCGAGTATGCCCGGGTGTCGTATGTCTCGGACACTTTGAAGCGCCTCGCGAACGAGCTCGGCGTGCCGGTGGTCGCGCTCTGCCAGCTGAACCGCGAGAGCGCGAAGGCCGACCAGGCGGGGCGCGAGCCGGGCCTTGCCGACCTGCGCGGCTCCGGAAGCATCGAGCAGGACGCCTTCACGGTGGCGCTCCTGCATCGCGACAAGTCCGTCGTCGACAAGTGGAACACGCCCGGCAACGAACCGCGCGAGCTTCTGCCTGGCGGAATGGATCCCGGCGCGCAGATCTACGGGGCCGAGGACGTCGACGCCGTCTGGTGGATCCTCTGCAAGTCGCAGAACGGCGCGACGGGCAAGTATCCGTTCGTGGCGAGGAAGAAGTACTTCTGCTGGATGCTCGGCGACTACCGGGCACGCCCGCTGCTACAGCAGGAGGGCGCCGGCGCGACGAAGCGCACGGTCGAGGACAATACGCCGCGCTTCTCGAAGGTCCACGCCGACTGGCGGCAGGATCCGCTCGAGACGGCGCTCCGGCAGAACGGCTCGCTGATCGAGATGGAGCGGCCGCACGTTACGCAGGCGGAGTTCGGCGGCATGCCGCAGGGCGGAGGTGACTGGCGATGAGCGACGACCGCATCCCTCGCGAGACTCGGGCATGCCTGCTCGAGCGCATCCAGCGCCAGAAGCGCTTCATCCAGTCGCTCATCGCCGAGCGCGACGACTTCGCCGCGAAGGCTGCGACCGTCCCGCTCCTGCGCACGGAGATCGCCCAGCTGCGGGAGACGGTGCGCTCGCTCGTCTCCGCGCCTGGATCTGCCGCACAGCTCGCCGACCTCGTCCGCCGCTTCCGCGAAGCGATCCGCGACAAGGCGACCGGCGAGCTGATCGGCGGCGCGGTCCGACGCCGCATCCTGGCGGACGTGGACGATGATGCCGTGGCCGCTCTGTCCGCCATCGGAGAGGGGGCCGCACGGTGAGCGAACAGGTGCCGATGTCCGGGGCCGACCGTGTCGCCCGTCTCTTTGCCTCGCGCAACGAGCTCGGCGACATGCCGCCCGTCCGCCATCGGCGCCTGCGCGAAAGCTGCCGCTACGATCTGGAGCGCTTCGGCTGGTACTACTGTCGCATGCTCCTCGACCATCGCGCGTCGGAGGAGATAGACCGCCGCCTGGTGAAGAAGCTCCAGCAGGCGATTCTCACCGGCGGACAGCTCGCCGTCGAGTTCACGCGCGGCGCTGGCAAGACCACATGGACCGTCATCGCGTTCGTCTGGGCGCTGCTCTACGGCCATAGGCATTTCCCGGTCTGCATCGCTGCGTCGAAACCGTTGGCCAAGAGCATCAAGAACGCGGTGCTCGCGATCATCCAGACGTCCGAGCCGATCCGCGCCGACTGGCCAGCCGTGGCGATTCCTCTGCGCGCGATCGGCGGTGTGGTCCAACGTGCGAACACCATCACATACCACGGCAAGCCGATCGGCTTCGAGAGCTCCGAGATGATGTTCCGGCTGCCGATGCTCCGCAACGACCTCGGCGATCCGCTCGAGCCGGCCTGCGGTGCGCATTTCGCCTGCCGCGGCGTCGGCGCGTCCGTGCGCGGCCTGAACGAGCTCGGCGCGCGTCCGGACTTCCTCCTCTTCGACGATCCGCAGACGCAGAAGGACGCCCGCTCGGCCACGGCCGTGGAGCGCCTCGACCGCTACATTCACGGCGACGCGCTGAACCTCGGCGCGAACACCGCGACGATGGCGGCGTTCCTCACCATCACGCCGCAGCGGTTCGGAGACCTCGCGCACCGCATCGCGGACCGCAACCTCCACCCGAACTGGTCCGTGTCGGTCTGTCCGTTCCTGCTCGAGCTCTGCCCGAACTTCGAGGCGCTGGCCGACGAGTTCATCGAGGCATATCACCTGGACGCGGCGAACGACGACTTCGCCCGCACGGAGTCTCGCCGCTGGTATCAGGAGAACGCGGCCCGGTTCGCCGGCACGGTGTGCGTGGATCCGCTTGCGTACGACAAGGCGACGGAGTTCGACGCCATCCACCACGCGCTGAACCGCATGGCCGCGATCGGCAAGGAAGCGTTCGCCGCCGAGTACCAGATGAAGGCCGACGGCGGCAGCGACGACCTCGCCATCACGCCCGAGATCGTGTCGAACGCGCTGAACGGCTCGCCGATGGACGTGCTGCCGCCCGGCACGGAGAGCGTCATCGGCTTCTGCGACGTGAACATCGTCAAGGGCACGGGCCTCTCCTACGGCCTCGCCGCGTTCGGGCACGGGCGTGTGGTCGGCGTGATTAGGTATGGCCGCTATCCCGAGAACGGCGCGCTGGTGGACGCCGGCGCCACGGACCTCGCGAAGAAGCGCGCCGTCGCCGCCGGGATCCGCGCCGTGGTGTCGCTCCTAGCCTCGCTGGACCTCCGCACGGCGGACAGGCGCCGGAAGGTGACGATCCGCGCCGTCGGCTTCGATCGAGGCTATATGCCAGACGTCGTCTGCCGCACGCTGTTCGTCATGCGTAAGCGGTTCGCGCTGCCGTTCCAGGTGTGCGCCGTCCGGGGCTTCGGCTGGCAGCAGTTCGGGCAGGGACGCAAGGATCACGTCGGACGCGGCGATCATGTGTTCGTGACGCGCAGCGAGTTCGGCGAATACCTTGCCGTGCATGCGCCGTACTGGCGAGAGGTCATGCAGAGCTCCTTCCAGGAGACGCCGCTCATGCCCGGCAGCTGCTCGCTCTGGGGCGACGATCCCATGAAGCACTGGTCATTTGCGAGCGAGGTATGCGCCGAGCGCCTCATCCGCCGGTATGTCCACCCGTCCGGCAAATTGGCATGGGACTGGGCGATGCAGGGTGCGAACCACTTCTGCGACGTGATGACCAACATCTTCGCCATGGCGTCCTGGTTCCGGATGTACGACGCCCTGCCGCGCGTGCTGGACGCCGCCGCATCGCTGCCGCCGTCGGCCGACCTCTTCGATCCGCGCGTCAATCCGACGATAAACGAGAACGCCGAGCGCGGCGAGGAGACGCCCGGCCTGCCGGACCTAGCGACCTGGCGCGCGCAGAAGACGGCGCCGGTCCGCCGTCCGGTGGCCGGCCACAAGATCCCGCGCAAGGCGAAGCGCTGGGTGAGGAAGTAGCTTTTGTATCAACCAACAAACCAAAGGAGAAACGAATGAACGAAGAAGAGATAGAAGCGCAAGGCGCGACGTATGTGCCGAGTCCTGCGGGGGGGGGGGGACATGTCCCGCGCCGAGGCGGCCACCATCCTCATGCAGCTCGCGAGGCAGAGGAGCCGCACGGCCTCGGAGGTGGATGCGCTCCAGATGGGCACGCGCATGCTGCTCCGGCGCTACTTCCAGCAGATGCGGCGCTACGCACGGCGGCGGGCGGCCGCGGTGAATGAGAGCTTGTAACCCAACCAACAAACAAGGAGAAACGAATGAAGACCAAGATCATCAGGAAGGCGTTCGCCGAGGCGAACGCGGCAGTCAAGGGATGCATCGGGAAGGACGCGCTCTCTGTGTTCGCGAACGTCCGGCTGGACGTCAGCGGCGACAACGTATCGCTCACCGGCACGAACGGCGACATGCAGCTGGAGTGGCGGCTGAAGGGCGAGAGCGAGGAGAACGGCACCGTCACCGTGCCGGGCATGCGGCTTGCGGCGTTCGCGTCCGCGATGCCTGACGGGATGGTGTATATTGAGACTGTGGGACACGAGAAGCTGAAGCTCGCCGGCGGCGAGGGCGTGTCCTTCCGCCTGGCGTCCGGCGATGGCGACAGGTATGCCGCGATGACCGGCCCGAAGGACGGTGCGGTGGTGACGACGCTTCCGGCGGTCACCTTTCGCGAGATGCTGCGCAAGGTCAAGTTCGCCGCTTCTGTTGAAGCGACGCGGGCGAACTTATGCGGCGTGAACATGCGGCTGCACGACAACGTGCTCGACATGACGGCGGCGGACGGCAGGTGCCTCGCCCACATCGAGTTTGAGGTGCGTGAGGCGTTCGACGACGGATTCGACGTTACGCTCGCAAACAAGACCGTGGGCGTGCTGTTCGGGCTCCTGTCCAAGATCGACGACGGAGACGTGGACATCTCGTCGGACGGGAAGTCGGTGCGGATCATGTGCGCATCCTGGTGCCTCACGGCAAAGGTCATCGAGGGCGTCTATCCAAGCTGGAAGAGGGTTGTGCCTGGCAATCCGGAACATCATGCCGAGATCGGGCGCGTCGAGTTCCTGGCGGCGCTGGAGCGCGCGGCGCTGGCGTCTGACTGCGAGACGCCAGATGTGAAGGTGTCCGTGTCGCAGGGCCTCGTGACGTTCAAGGCGCGCAGCGAGTTCGCGGATGCGGAGGCCGTCACGGACAAGTGCAAGCTGGCCGACGACGCGAAGATGTCGTGGCACTTCAACCCGAGACTTCTGAAGGATGCGCTCGAGGCGATTGATGAGGACAACTTCACGCTGAACTTTGGCTGGGGCGGCGCTCCTGGTCCGGTGCTTCTGAAGTGTTCCGTGCCGTGGATCGCGGTCGTGATGCCGCTGCGAATCAAGTGAGGTGCGACATGTCGAAGAAGAAGACAGGCGCAGAAATCCTCAAAGAGGATGCGGCGGAGATGGAAGCGGAAGAGAAGGCCCTTCTAGCGGATGCCGTGCCGAGGACTCCGTTCGAAGCGGCTATCGACCGTGCGACCGGCTTTAAGGCCGATTCGGAAACGGAAAAGGCTGAAACGGAAACGGAAAAGGCTGAAACGGAAACGGAAAAGGCTGAAACGGAAACGGAAAAGGCTGAAACGGGAACGGAAAAGCGCGATTGGGTAGAGGAGGCCTACAAGTGCTTCATCAAGGACGCAAAGGACATGGATCCCACGGATCCCGTCGCGGCGGTCGGCGCGTACTTCGAGAAGAACGCGACCGACGAGCTGAAGGAGCAATGCAAGGCCGAAGGCAAGACGCCGGAGACCTGCTGGAAGTTCATCGAGGCGGTGGCGCGCAAGGTGGGCGGGAACTGCCACATCGATCCGGGCGCCGTTTACGCGATGTGCATGCACTACTTCCAGGACGTGCCCGCGGACTGGGACGAGAGGCCGAAGCCTGTCGCGTCCGCGCCTTCTCCCGCTCCGGCTCCGAAGCCGAAGAAGAAGAAGAAGCCGGCGGCGAAGAAGCCGAAGCCGAAGAAGAAGCCGGCGGCGAAGAAGCCGAAGAAGCCGAAGAGCGAGCAGGGATTCTTCTTCGACCTGCTGGCGACGGGCGGCGAGGAAGGAGGCCAGCAGTGAGCAGCTTCCTCACGGAACCGGGCGCGCTCGATCGCATCTTCGCGCTCGACATGAAGCGCCGCAAGCAGTTCCAGTTCGGCGAGCGCCGGTACGACTCCTACACCTTCGACCGCATGACGGCGCGCACGCCGCTGAAGTCCATCCCGCGCAAGACGCTCCGCTACAACTGGATCAACGTCTTCAAGGACGGCGAGGTGGAGATCGAGCATGTGGCCGTGCGGCTGAACGCCGCAGGCGGACAGGTGGCGAAGCTCGCCGGCGTGATCGATCCGAAGGCGCGCACGGTCCGGCTGCGCGACATGAACTTCACCATGATCTCGGGCTGGCATGTCTACTGGCGGCCGCAGGACTGGAAAGGCAAGGAGACGAGTCCCATGCTCGCCGATGGCTATCTCGACTCAAGCTGGTGGTCGGCGCCTGTCCTGAAGCACGGCGCCTCGGAGACGTTCCCGTGGCACGAGACGGTGAACCTCGAGGCGCTCGCGGAGAGCAGGTACAAGTACTGCCAGTATGACGCGAAGAAGTGCGGCGGGCTGGTGGACTGGCTCATGATGTTCGCGCAGGATCCGCACGTGGAGCTCCTCGCGAAGATGGGGCTCCACAATCTCGTCCGACCGTCCGGCCTGAACGTCCTGAAGGACCGGCGCGTGCTCGAGTTCGTCCGGACGCATGCCGTGGAGTGCTTCCGCGCCGATCCGCGCGAGGTCGCGTACGCGGCGCGCCACGGGATGGCCGTCCGGGACGTGGCGAGCCGCTTCAAGTGGATGCAGACGTGCGCAGAACATCTGCGGCATGTCCGCTGGGCATGGCGCGACATGCACGGACGCAAGGCGCGCATCGTCGTGGACTGCGAGCGCATCCGGCGCTGTCTCGGTAAGTGGCGCGTGAGCCTCGACGAATATGCCAGGTATCTCGAGGACGCGATCCGCGCCGGGATGGATCCTCGGAACGAGGGAACGCTCTACCCGCCGACAAAGGGCGGCCGCAAGGCGTTCGTGGATCGGGCCGAGCGCGTGGAAGCAGAACGCGCGAAGATCGAGCGCCGGAAGGAACGCGAGGAGCGGCGTGCCATGCGACTGGCCGATGCGGAGCGTCGGCGGAAGGAACGCGAGGAGCGGGAGTGGCTCGTCGCGACGGCGTCGCTCCGACGCCGCGAGATGGTGGCGTTCCAGGCGTCCGCGCAGAGGTCTGCAATCCTCCGCGGCACCGGATACACGCTCGTGGTCGCAAAGTCGCAGCAGGAACTTCTCGCCCAGGGCAAGCGCTTCCACAACTGCGTCGGAAATGGCATCTATGGGCGGGCCGTTGCGGTGGGCGACGCGCTCATCGTGATCGTGAACGGCAAGGGCGGCAAGCCGGCAGCCTGCATCGAGATCCGTCGCGACGGATGGAAGGTGCGGCAGTGCTACGCGCCCGGGAACGAAGTGCCGCCGCGCGGAATGAGGGCGTTGGCCAAGCGTCTCGCGGCGCTGTTCAAGAAGGAGCACAAGGCGAACGTCAAGGCGAAGCGCTTCGCGGCGCTGGAAAGGAAGACGGCATGATATGGAAAGTTCAATTTAAGCAGCGGTTCAACGGACAGATCTCGCAGTGCACCACGGAGGTGGAGGCGACAGACGTACGCGACGCATTGCGGAAGTTCGATGCGATCAGCTACGTGAACGCCACGGTGAATGCGGTTTTCCGTCCGAAGGCGAAGAGGGAGGAGGGCGAATCGTGAACGGCGAGAAGATGCTGTCGGCGCTGAATGAGATCCGCGATCGCGCGGTGGCCGGCGTCTATTCCGGATCCGTGGACTGCTACGAGCTCGTCGAGATCGCAGAGAGGGCGCTGCGGGAACCGCCGCGCAACTGCGACCTCCCGGATCCCGAGGACCGCTTCGGCAAGTTCTGCATGTCTCGCTCCTGCGAGTCGTGCCCGTTCCAGAAGTCGGTCTGCTGTCGCTGCAAGTGGCTGATGGCGACGGAAAGCGAGGTGGCAGAATGAGCGAAGGGACGATTGCGGACATCCTTGCGGAAATGTTCGACTTCTCCGACAAACGGATCGAAGAAGGCCGGGACCACGCTATGACATCCGAGAGCGTCGGGCTTATTGTGCATCAACTTGCCAAACGTTTCGAGGCCGCTTGGAAGCGCGAATCTGCCGGCAACGCGGCGGCGACACGCGAAGCACTGGAGAACCTTACTCGGTTCGCGGAGGTTGACATTCGCGGACTGGAGAATCTCGCCAAATACGCCATAGACCACTCCATGTACGGCGGAGGCGTCCTGCGGGCGGTGGCGGGTGCTATCCGCGAGGGCAAGAATGCCCTCTCCAAGCCAGCAAGGAACTGCGACAGATTCGGTGGCGACATGTACAGGCTGATTGAGGCGTGTATGCGTGAGCGTGGACTGCTTGTCACAGAGGACTTCGCACACGTGTTTTACGAATGGCTCCTCGCGACAGCGGCGGAGCGGAAAGGAGAAGGCGATGGAAAATAAGATGATGGCAATGCGTGTGGCGTTGCGCGATGTCTCGCGGGTAGCAGAAGAAATGACACGCGGGACAATAACCAAGGAACCCGTAGACAGGAAAACGGTAGACGCATGGGCTATGCGATTATGTGAAATAATCTCGCGAGACCTTGCGATCCCGTTGCGCAACTGCGACGTGGGCACTGCGGAGGAGCAGGGCGAGCGATGTCTGGCGCAATTCGATCAATGGCGGCGCAAGGGAGACAATAGGAAGCTGATAACCGCGATCATGGAATGGGCGCAGATGCCCTGCGGGGCGAAGGAGGGAGGCGCGAAGTGACTATTGACATCTACGATTATGCCGGCAAGGCAAAAAGCGTCTCGTTCGATGTTGAGCATCTTGAGATTGCAATAATGCGAATCATAAGCGGCGACGAGGTGCTGGTGCTGCTGTACCCCAATGGCGTCGAGGAAGTGTTCGACAGCTCCGATTCTCGGCTGTTGAGTTTTGATGATGGGTTCGAGATAGTGTTCAATCGCGCTTTAGGAATAGACAGGCTGAAAACTCGCACGAAGCCGGAAGGAGGCGCGCATGAGTGACGAAAAGAATGAGACTTACGCGGACATATCCGCTGAACTGCGCGACCTGTCGAGGAGCGAGAAGCTGTCGATTGGCGCGAAATACTGCGAACCCCAGCCGATGGTGGGCGGCAAGCCAATCGGCATTTACTTTGCAGAACTCGCCGACCGCATCGAGGCGGCGATCGAACGGGACCGAACTTCCCGCCATTCGATAAAGATTCCGATCGAGGTAGTTCCAGAACTCGCCGGCAACGCGACGGAGATGCGCGTGGCGCTTGTAGCGCTCCGAGACGCCGCACGGAATTTCTGCCACCAGATCCTGAACTCGAAATATAACGACATAATGGACGAGTACAAATGTCGAGCGCGGGGATTTCCCGCTTTACTCGATCTGCGCTATGCGATTCCGAAGGCTAACGTCGCCCTCTCCAAGCCTCCGCGCAACTGCGACAGACCGGAGTGCGTGCGAATAAACGACGCGGCGAAAGTGTGGTACAAAGAGGAGATTGAGCCGCGAGTGAAAGGATTGACAATGGGACACAAGGAGATGCAACTGCCAGATTGGCTTTTAGCTCCTATAGCGTAACTTAAAGGAGAAGGCGATGGACGATAACATTCACAACCTGCGCGATGCGCTTGAATGGCTGGACCGCAGAATCCGCGAGGAGGCGGAACTGGACGGCGAGATGTCGAACGAGCACGCAATCCAGCTCGGCTTCATCACGAACATACTCGAGAAGTTCCCCCTTCGCCAGTGCGACGTGGGCACGTCTGCCGAGCAGAATAATCGATATGAGCATTACTGCTTCACTCACCGAACCATGGAGCGGTGCTGCCAAGACTGCCCGATAAAGGATGAGCCATGTTGCGAACTCGCATGGGGGCAGATGCCCTGCGAGGCGGAGGAAGGAGACGCGAAGTGAAGGTGGAGATTTTCGACGCGAGCGACTTTGTGACAGATAGAAAGCACAAAATATCTCTGCATGAATCGAGGCGTCGGCTAAACATGAGATCAGCCGAAATCTACAGACTCAAAAAACGTGTGGCAGAGTTGACCCGACAGCGCAAGGAATTGCGACAGGAGAACAAGATGCTGGCTGGAATAGTAAACGCAATACGAAACGTGTTGCAGGAAGGAGACGCGAAGTGAGCGCGATAAACATGGAACTTTACGAATCGACATGGGTTGCCATGTCTGTCGGACTATCGCTTATTATCGGTTTCGTGGCTTTTGTCGTAATGATGAAGAAAGACAAGAAGAAAGGCGGTGCGGAATGATGAAGCGGATCAAGTGCCCGGTGTGCGGGAAGAAGTTCGAGCCGCATCGCGCGCGCCAGGCGTATTGCGGACCGCACTGCAAGAAGCTCGCGGCGAACCGTCGGCAGAACGAGAAGCACAAGGCCGCACGCGCGGCGGCTCGCGGCACGCGGACGTGTCCGACGTGCGGCAAGGTGTTCACGCCGAAGTCCTCGCTCGCCGTCTTCTGCTCGCGCCGGTGCCGCAACGGATCGCGGCCGAAGGTGCAGCGGGAGCCGAGTCCGCCGCCCAGAGAGGACGCGAGCCTCGAGAAGGTGCGCGCCTACCTGGCGCTGCCTGCCGCCGCGCGCTACGCGCGCCGCGATGAGCTGTCGTACAAGGAGCACCGGCTCGCCATGAGGATGTGGGAGAAGGACCACCTCGGCAGGTGCGTCTCCGTGAACCTACAGTTATGAACAAATCATGAACAGGAGTAGACAATGCGAGCTCCGATAATTCGCCGGCAGGTGGAGGTGTGTCCGTTCTGCGGACAGTGGGATCCGTTCCGCAAGGGCAAAAACGGCCTTTCGATCACGGACCGCAGGACGGGCCTCCGCCGCATCTACGGATTCTGCAAGAGCTGCGGCCGGAAATTGCGCGTTCAGTATGTGGCGCCGCCGGAAAATCCTGCCGTTTAGGGGGCAAATATCCCCAATGGGGATATAAAATTTAGTGGGAAATCTTGTTTTGCCTTGCGCGTCTCTATAATGGCGGCGTGACACGTGCAAGACAGATTGCGATCGTAAACGAGATCAAGCGCCTCCAGAAGGAGGTGGCCGATCTCCGCCGCCGCCGTGCCGAGGTCCTGTCTGGCGCCGCGACGGCAACCATCTCTTCAGGGGCCGGCTCGGAGAGCTACGGCAACTGGTCGCCCGAGAAGTTCGACGCCGCGATCGCGCGTCTGCTCGGGGAGATCTCCGCGCTCAAGCGTTCGCTCGCTGGGCGTCCAGCGCTGCGCATAGGCGTGGCGCAGATAAGGAGGGGCTGATGGCAAAGAAGCCGAAGGCATCCGCACGCCTGGCGCGTCCGCCGGCGAACTTCCACGACCTCGCTCCGGCCGAGCGCATCCGTGTGGCCGGGAACATCGTCCGCACCTTGCGCCGTCATGGCTTCCTAGGCAGGGGCAAGTACGATCCCGTGACGCGCGACGCATCGATCCGCGAGCGCCTATATGCCGAGCAAGGCGGCGAGGACACCGCGCTCACCATCGAAGAGCGGAACAGGCTCATCGCCCTCGTCCGGAATCTCGAGCGCAACAGCGACCACCTGAACGGCTTCCTCACCCAGCTCGACCTGAACGTGGTCGGCACGGTGGGGGGCAAGGCTTCTTTCGCCTTCCCGCCCGAGTTCGACGATTCGGCCAAGGTACTCCGTGCCGAGTTCGGGAACTGGGCGAGGGAGTGCGAATTCATCGACGGGCTTCCGCTCCAGGATCTCCTGCGGCTCGCGGTCCGGACGAAGTACATCACGGGGCGCGCCGTCCTCCTCTTCGACGACGGCGTGATCTGCGACTCCGGCAAGGTCGTGATGTTCGAGGGCGACGCGATCGCCGGCATCCCGAAGGAAGAGTTCGAGAAGCGCTTCCCGAAGGGCTGGACGCAGCACCAGGGGCTCATCAAGGACGAGTTCGGCCGCACGCGCGGCGCGTTCTGCTCGATGTCCCAGCGTGGCGTCTCCACCTTCCCGAAGCTCGTCGACGAGCAGGGCCGGCTCGCCGTGTGGGCGCTCGTCCGCGACGCCGACGCGGCATGGCTCGATTCGCCCTTCACCATCTTCCAGCATGTGAAGCGCGTGAACCAGGTGGCGAGCGTTCCGTGCGTCGCGCCGTCGGTCGGCTCCGTGGTCGACCTCGAGGAGCTCACGAAGTACGAGCTCCAGAGCGCGAAGAAGAACGCGCAGACGGTCGCCACCGTCACGCAGCCGGAAGCGTCCACCGTCGACATCGCCGACGGGCTGGATCCGGATGCGGACGCACCGATCGCGGACGACGCCACCGACGAAGAGGTGGCCGCTGCCGTCTCCGCCGCGGCGGAGGACGAAGGCGTGGCGCTCGAGCTTCCCGAGATCGAGGGAGCTGGCGCGATCTACGACGTGCTGCCTCCCGGCCTCAAGATGGAGCTGCTGAATCCCACGCATCCGAACGCGAACGTGATCGGCATGGTGACGTGGATCAAGCAGAACGCATCCTGGGCGAACGGCGTGGCGGGACTCTTCGCCACCGGCAAGGCCGACAGCTCATACTCGGCCTCGCTCGTCGAGCAGGCCATCACCTGGCCGAAGTTCGAGCAGGAGCAGCAGGCCCTCAAGCTCGGGATCCTCGACTGGCTCGTCCGGCGCTGGGCGGCATGGGCGATGCGCAAGGGAATCATCCCGGCGAACCTCAAGCTGCCGCCGAACTGGATCCGCGCGGTCGAATACGCCTTCCCAAAGAAGCGCGAGCCGGATGGCCAGAAGGAGCAGGCGGCTGTCCAGCTCGGCCTGCGGAACTTCACCATGTCCCTCCGCGACATCTACGGTCCAGACTGGCGCGAGCACGCCGACCGCATCGCCGAGGAGCTGAACTACTTCCGCTCCGCCGGAATACCTCACCCAGCTCTCGTCACCGTGAGCGGGCAGACCATAAACGAGAACCTCACGACCGACGACAAGCTCGCCGGCGACCCAACAAAGGAAACGAAAGAATGAAAACATTCAACCTTCTCGGCGACATCGTACAGGACGACTCGCAGAAGTACTTCGAGAGCGACATCGTGCCCGCGATGGTCATCGGCTGGCTGGCGAAGCAGGACGGCGACATCGAGGTGAACATCAACTCGCTCGGCGGCTCCGTGATGGCCGGCCTCGCGATCGCGAACGCCTTCAAGGCCTACAGCAAGGGCAAGGTGACGGCGAACGTGCTCGGCGTGGCCGCCAGCATGGCGTCCGTCGTGGCGTGCGCGGCCGACGAGATCCGCATGGGCAAGGGCTCATTCATGATGATCCACAATCCCTGGAGCATCGCGCTCGGCGACGCCGAGGCGCTGCGCAAGGAAGCCGAAACGCTCGACAAGATGAAGGACGCCATCATCGGCTTCTACCAGTCGAAGTTCTCCGTCCCTCCGATGGAGCTGGCAAAGTACATGGACGACGAGACCTGGATCGAGGACAAGGACTGCGAGCTGTACGGCCTCGCCGCCACGCCGCTCGTCGAGGATCTTCCGGCGGCGGCGAAGTGCGACACGCGCCTCATGTTCGCGCATGCTCCGGAGGCCGCCACGGCGTTCTATGCGCACAAGGAGGCCCAGCGTCCGGCGCCGGTGGCCGAGGACTGGGAAGCGCGCTATAAGGGCGCGTCGAAGAAGCTGAACGAGATGCAGGAGGCGCACAAGGCGGAGCTGGCCGCGATGGAGTCCCGCCACTCGGCGGCGCTCGTCTCTGCCGATGATGCGCACAAGGTCGCGATGGCTTCCGCCGAGGAGGCGCACAAGGTCGCCATGGACGAGCTCATGGCAAAGCACGAGGCGGCCATCAATGAATTTAGGAGTCAGGTCGAAACGCTACGCGGCGACCTCGAGAAGGCGAAGGCCGACTTGAGCAGCGCCGTGGCGCGGGCCGAAACTGCCGAGAAGGACCTCGCCGCGAAAGGTGAGCAGCTGGATCGGCTCAACAAGGCGCACGCTCTCCTGACGGGCGGAGTGCTGTCACCAGGCGAAGGCACGGATGCCGAGCAGGAGTACCAGAGCGCCCTCAAGGCGGCGAAGTCGCCCGAGCAGCGCGAGGAGATCCGCAAGGCCCACGCCAAAACCAGAACCACCAAGAAAACCCGGTAAGGGCCGAAAGTCGCGCACCTGCCAAAACAAGGAAACAGAAAAATGTCTACCTCTCTCACCAAGAAGGGACTCATCGCCGCGTCCGACAAGGTCATCGTCGCCGCGCGTCCTGCCCTCGAGATCATCTCCCAGTTCACGACCGACTTCTCCCCCGAGGCGGTCAAGCCCGGCACCGGCGTCGCCGTCGACGTGCTCACGGCCACGGCCGAGACGTTCGTGAAGAGCACGAACAACTACGCCCACGCCACCGGCACGATCAAGAACTTCCAGGTCGCGACGGACATCCGCAAGAAGTCCACCTTCTCGCTCGACGACCTCGACTGCCTCGAGGACGAGACGGCTCACTGCTGGGGCAAGTTCGCGCCCGTCTCCGGCCGTGCCGTCGGCGTCGAGCTTGTCAAGTCCGTCACGGGCAAGCTGACGCGCCTCGCGCGCGCCGCGTACCACACGCTCGGCGGCACCACGCTCGCTGACTTCTTCGGCATCCGTGCGTACATGGAGAAGACCGCCAAGATCGATCCGGCCACCTGCGTGCTGCTCCTCGAGCCGACCACCTACTCCGCGCTCTGCTCCGTGCTGAACGCCGGCATCGTCGGCGACGGCTCCGTGGTCCGCGGCGGCATCATCGGCGCGGCGCTCGGCTTCAAGGCGATCTACAGCGCGCCGACGATCTCCACGGACAGCGCGGCCGCCTCTGACGGCAAGGGCAAGGGCTTCGTCGTGCCCGAGAACGCGCTCGCGATCGTGAACCGCGTGGTGAAGCCTGCGAAGGGCGTCGCCGGGAACCTCATCGAGTACGGAGAGTTCACCGACGAGACCAGCGGCATCACGATGACGCAGCGCGTTGTGGTGAACGCCGACGACGGCGAGATCTTCTGGACGACCGAAGGCCTGTTCGGCTCCAAGCTCACGGCGACGGATGCCAACGGCGACGCCACCGGCGCTCCTGGCTTCTACCAGATCGTCGTCGCGTAAGCGATTCCCGCACCCGTTCCCGGCGGAGGTTCCTCCCTTCCTCCGCCGGGGACATTAAAACCGACTCGGAAACACAGACAATGAAGAAGACACTCGCAATCCTGCTTGCTGCGGCGGCGCTCTGCGTCGGCGCGGCGACCGTCAAGACGTTCACTCCGGAGAGCGGCGTCTCGTTCACGCCGGGCGTCGGCGGCAAGCTGCTCCAGGCGACGGCCTACTCCGCCACGCAGAGCGGCGGCTCGTTCGCGCTCTCGGCGGTCTACTCCGCGCCGGTGTACACGAACGCCGTCACGATCGCCTACGCGACCAACAGCACCTACGAGGTGGTGTACTCGAACGTGGTGACGCATGCACTGTTCACGAACGAGGTGGCGGTCCTTCCGCCGCCGATGCAGGTGTACTGCAACGTGCTCGGGCTCACCACGAACGACGTGGTGACGGCGACGACGAACGTCTCCTGGGCGCTGAAGGAGGTGGCGACGACGAACGTCTCGCTGCTCTCCGGCACGGCGTCCGGCAAGGTGTACAAGGGCGCGCCCGCGTCCGACACCTTCATCTCGGCGACCGAAGAGCTGGTATTCACCGGCACGGCCGCCACGAATGGCTGGATCCGCATCGTGGTGGAATAAGGTCATGTTCCGCAATCCCGCAGCGTTCGCGCCATTCTTCACCGAGCGCGTGACCGTGTCCGTGAAACGTGGCACGATCTGGCTCGATGTCGACTGCCGTGCCGCGCTGTGGGAGGGCGGGCTGGACGGGCCGATCGGCACCGGCGACATCGACTCGCAGCGCGATGTGGTGTCCGTCCTGGTGCCGCTCGGCGGTCCGTTCTCGTGGCCGGCGCAGGAGCAGATTCCCGTGGCCGGCTCGAAGATTCGCCTCGCGGACGGCCGCATGGTCCACGTCACGGAAGTCCAGAAGCGCGTGCACTGCATCGCGATGGAGGGACGGACGGCATGATCGCGCCCAGCATCAGCGCCACCTACAACGGCGGGCCGCTCGAGGTGCTGTCGAGCCTCATCTCGAAGCGCGAGGCCGTCCTTCGCGAGACGCTGAAGGACGCCGTGACGGCCACCGCCATCACGGTGGTCAAGTCGCTGCGCGCGCTGACCAAGACGGCGCCCGAGGAGCCGAATCCGCACATGTTCCGCGTCTACAGGCTTCCGGGCGTGGCGGGATGGAGCGGGCCCAAGAGCCGCCGCCGCCGCACCGCGCGCCTCTCGTCGCACGGTCCCGTGATGCCGGACGTGAAGCCGGTCAACCTCATGTACGGCCTGAAGGGCGAGGGCTACGTCTTCCAGATCACGCTCGCGAACGAGGACGTGCCATGGAGCCGCACGCTCAACAAGGGCCGCTACGTGGTGATGGCGCCGGACGCGACCGTCGCCATGCGCTACGCCGCCGACCGCGTGCGCAGGCTCCTCCGCAAGGAGCGCGGCATGGCCCGCGACACCCTCGGCTGGGCGATGGCGAAGCTCTCCACGCGCTCCGCGCCCGTGGAGGCGAAAGGCGGCAGGGCCCGGCAGATCGCGGCGAAGGCCGCGGTCGTGAGCGCGAACCGCGTGGGGGACGACTTCTCGCTGCATGTCACGGACTACCTCGACTACGCAAAGCTCGCCCTCAAGGGCGGCAAGGGCGCGATGGAGACCGCGATGATGAGTGCGGCGAACAGCATCGCCGGACGCCTGCGCAAGGCCGCAGGCACCCGGCTCGACATGGATTTGCAGATACCGTTCCCGGAGGTGACGAAGTGAGACTCATCGAGCAGGACGTGGAGGCCAAGATCATCGAGGTCTTCGAGGCGCTGGACGGCATGCCGGCGGGCGTCTCCATCGAGGGCGCGTGGCAACCGTCCGCCACCGGCGAGGTGAAGGGCCTCGAGACGGAGGGCGGCGGCAGCTGCCGCATCGGCGTCGCCGTCGGTGCTCCGTCGTGGGCGAACTGGACGGTGATGTCTGCCGACCTGCCGGTGGCGATCGCGCTCTCCGTCCGCCGGGATCTCGCGCCGACCGCCGCCGAGGTGGCGCAGGTGCTCGCGCCGATCGCCGCCAAGCTCATCGAATGGCAGATGGACGACGGCGCCGAGTCCCTCATCGCCGAGCTGTCCACCGAAACCTTCGAGATCTGCGGCATCCAGCTCGAGCCTGGCGAGCCGCCCGAATACGACGCCACGCGGCGCGCGTGGGTCGTCACCCGCTCCTTCGCCCTCAAGGGCACACCAAGAACAACCAACTAAGGAAACTGAACATGTCCCTCAAGACAAAGCAGGACTACTACAACATCGCCGACGGCGTTTCGCTCGTCTGCGTCAAGAGCGACGAGGGACACACCCATTCCCTCGCCGAGGCCCACGGTCAGGACGGCTCGATAGTGGCCGCCGACGTGTACGGAGACACGCGCTCGCCCAGCTGCGACTACCAGCTGAAGGCGCAGCTCGTGACGGCGAAGAGCGGCCAGACCAACACGCTCATCAAGCTCGGCAAGGTCACGACCGTGGACGAGATGAAGTTCTGTCTCGGCAGCTTCACGATCTCGACGGCCGCCGGCGCCGCGCCCACCATCAGCGCGGGCGGTGAGCAGGTGGCGGACGACGCCACGCAGGGATGCGTCTACGAGATCCCGGCGTTCACGCTGCCCACCACGCACCACGCGCACATCCTCTTCTCCGCGTTCTCGGTTTCCGGCACCGGCAACCACCTCCAGAGCGCGAACTACGCCGGCAGCGCGACGATCAGCAAGGCGACGAAGGACGGCGTCTGCCTCGCGCACGACGTCGTGGAGGGCAAGATCGAAGCGCAGATCAGCATCATGCAGGTCGGCGACGTGGCACCCACGGTCACGCCCGGCACCGGCTGGGAAGTGGCCGCGCCGCTCGACTGCGCGAATCCTGACAGCGACCACGCGACCTGGTCCATGACGCTGGTGAAGTACCTCACGAAGGCGTAAGGAGATCCGATGGTCTCGGAGATGGCGATGGAGGACCTGGCCGCGATGAAGGCCGAGGGGATCGAGGTGCCCGTGCGCGACGCAGTGCGCCTCAACGCCTTCGGCCTGAAGGTCGAGCACGCCTCGCATGCGGCCGACTTCCACGTGATGCCTCGCGTCGCCTTCCTGGGCGACGTGGCGCTTCGCGAGCCGACCATCTCCGACGATCTCTGGCTCAATCGCGCGGCGGCGGTGTTCGACCTGTTGAACGCGCAGACGCTCCTCTTCCTCCGCGCCGTTAGCCTTTCGACGGCGCGCGAGGATCTTCCGTCGCCCACAGACCGCGAGGCCGTCATGGCGGCGGTCGCCGCGTTCTGCGAGGGCCCGGCGGGCGCCTACACCATCCGGCAGCTCGGCGAGGCCGTCCGATACGCGGTCTGCGGCAACGATGCCGGGGAGATGGAGGAGGCGCCGGCCGGGAAGGACGCGGGGAAGGACGCCGGGGAGGCGCTTCCGGAAGAGGATGCCGCCGAGCCTGCGTGGCTCGCCGGCGTGATACGCGACGCCGTGGCGTTCCGGCTGGGGTCGGTCGAGGAGGTGTCGAGCCTCACGCGGTCGCAGCTCGTCGCGCTCGTCGCGTACATGCAGGAGGTCAAGTACGGTGACGGATACCGGAAGTCGTCGCATTCGGACGCGCTGGCGGCCTACCTGCGCGTGAAGGACGAGATAAGGGCAAATGCGTCAAAGCCAGCCGAGCAGGACGCCGAACACGAACACGAAGAGGATCAGGCCCGCAACGGCGAGCCCGAACACGAGCGCGGCACCGCCGAGCGGGGCGCTGTCTCCTCCGGGGTGGAATGACATGAGGTAATTATACCATGGCGACGGAGCGGATACAACTGGAACTTGCAGGCAAGTACGGACTGGCCTCGTCCTTCCGCCAGATGGACGCCGACATCAAGGGCGCGCAGAAGAGCATCAGGGATTTCGCCGGCGGCGGGAAGACCGTACTCCAGGAGCTTTCCGGCGTGTTCTCCGGCCAGCTGAACGGCGCGATCAGCAAGTCCATCAGCCTGCTCTCCGAGATAGGCCGAGGCGGCATCTGGGGTGTCATGTCGGCTGTGGCATCGCAGGCGATCGGCTTCATGGTCGACAAGTGGAAGGAGGCGAAGGAGAAGGCGAAGGCGTACGCCGACGTGTTGCGCGCCGAGGTCGTCGCCACCGTGGCGGACCTGGGCGTGAAGGTGGCGAGCCTCTCGCAGGAGATGCAGAAGGCGGAGAAGGACGCGGACGCCCTGCTGAAGGCGCTGAACGGCAAGGTCGACGCGGCCGTGAAGCAGAACGTGGCGAACCTGAACCTCGAGGCCGTGAAGGCGGTGGCGGCCGGGATCGTGGACGCCGGCGACAAGGCGGTGACGGCGATCAAGAACCTCAAGATCGGCGTGGAGCAGGCGAACGGCGAATTGCAGAAGGCGACGAACGCGCAGCAGGTCTACACCGACGAGCTGAACGCCCTCCGGCAGCAGGCCGAGGAGCTCGCCGCGAAGCGCGACGCGGCGGCGCGCGCCGAGATCGAATACCGAGAGCGCTACAAGTATCAGCTCGAGGAAGGCGCCCGGCTCCAGGCGAAGGCGAACTGGAGCGTCGAGGAGATGCAGCAGCAGATTGGCGTGGACCTGTTCACGGCGAGGAAGCTGCATGCGGGATACCTCAAGGCGTGGCAGGACTACCAGGAGGCGAACAAGGGAATCTACGACGGCCTCACGAGCATCACGGGGAATATCGCGAAGGCGGACGCCGCGGTGAAGTCCGCATCGGAAGCCGTCACGGCCGCCGAGGGGCGCGTGGCCGCTTCCGGCGAGGCGCTGGAGCTCGCGCGCACGAACCTGACGACTGCGGAGACCGCGCTGGCGAACGAGGAGCAGGCGGCGGCGGCGTTGCAGGCGAAGAAGAACGCGGTGACGGAGGAGTCTGTGATCGCGTCAATTGAGAACCAGCGAGAGATGGAGTGGCGGCGGCGCATCTTTGAGGTCGCGCGGAAGGCTGACATCTCCTCGCTCGAGCTCGTGAACCGGCTGAACGAGCTCATGGAGGAAGGCTGCGAGGACGAGGAGATCCGCCACGAGCTGAACCAGAAGTTCGCCGAGATCATGGAGCGGCGCAACAAGGCCGAGGAGACGAACGCCGCCGCCGCCGAGAAGGACGCGAAGGAGAAGAAGGGCGGCAAGTCGCCCGGCAGCGGCACGTACGTGAAGGTGGACATCGCCGGCATCGGCAAGGGCGTGGAGTCCGCGCTCGGGTGGCAGGGCTGGCAGAAGAAGCACCGCCAGGACCAGCGCGACGTGCGCAACGCCAAGAACGAGATGAAGATCGACCAGGCTCCGATGACGCGCTTCCTGCGGGGCGACATGCCGAAGAAGCAGGCCGACGTCTTCATGTCGTACCTCAAATCGAAGTACACGCCGGACCAGATCCAGGCGCTCGGCAAGCTCGCCATGAACACGGAGATGCTCTCGAAGAAGGAGGCCAAGAAGCAGGCGAGCGACATCCAGAAGATCGCGGAAACGATAAAGAAGGCTTTGGCAATACAGTAGAACCTAGTCCGGCAAGCCGGGTGGAGAAGGTGAAATGATAACGACCATATCAGTGAAGGCAAGCGCGGGGCATGCCGGGATGGCATGCGGCCCGCTCGAAGTCTGGACCGGCAGCGACGCCACGGTCGGCGTGCTGGACGTTCCTCGCCGGCGCTGCGGCACGTCGGTGTCCGCCGTCGCCGTCACCGTCGTCAACGCGGACGGCGTCTCGCACACGTACGCATGCGTGGCGAGCGGGAACCTGTGGGTGTTCACCATTCCCGCGGCGGATCTCGCCGCCGCCGGGCGCGTGGACAACGGCCTCACGGTGGACGCATCCGGAACGGACGAGGCGGGCGTCGCGCGCAGCTGGACGCTCGGCGTCGGCGACGTGGTCGTCCGCGCGCATGACGCATCCGTCTCGGACCACGGCATCGCGATCACGCTCCATCTCCGCTCCTCGATGCCCGAGGAGCCTGTGGCGGGCGACGTGTACGATGGGCGCTACTTCGACGGCGAAGAGTGGATCGAGCTCGGCCGGGACGGCGCGAAAGGCGACAAGGGCGACACCGGCGCGACGGGCGCGAAAGGCGACAAGG
>CAMPAF010000003.1 GCA_946631535.1 uncultured Verrucomicrobiota bacterium | reverse complement strand
ATAGTTGTTTCCAATCATCAGAAGGCTCGGCGGTGAATTACGCAGATGCGCCCCCTCTAGGCCGCACCCGGTGGCCGCGGTGCGGGAATTATGCTATAATACTGGCAACCCAAAAGATTATCAGGATGTCCGTGCGATGGGAGAGATCGTTGCCAACATAAGTGGAGTGCTCGCGCTTTGCGGGATAGCAAGCTTCCGTAGCTTTCTGCCAACATTCCTGCTGCTTGCCATCGTGCGGTTCACGCGCGACTTGGAGGGGTGCCCGCAGGCGATCCTGGACGCCGCCGCGCACGTGCCGGAACCGATGCTCAGCAACGGCATCATCACGCTATTCTTCCTCCTCGCCGTTGCGGAGCTGGTGGCGAACTGGAGCGAGACCATGCGCCAATTGCTTGAGGACTCCGATTTCGACCGCTACTTCAAGCCGTTCTACGCGTTCGTGTTCGCGATAGTGGCGGGCACGCCGCTTGCCGAAGCCCTCCCTGTGCAGGAAGCGGCTTCTGCGGCAGCTTCGGCAGGTTCGGCCGTGACTTCGGCCGTGTTGGTGGCCTCGGCGGCGGCGACTGATGTGGTTTCGGCGGCGGCAAATGCGGTTTCGGCTCCGCCGGCACCAGAGGAGGGACTGCCGTGGTTGGCCTGGATATGGGACTTCATCATGGCGGGGGCGGCGAGCTTCGGCACGGCTATGCTTTGCAAGTTCCGCGCCCAGGTCTCGTCTGCCATTCGGTCAATCGACCCCGACAACTCATTCCATCTGCACACGCTGGCGAAGTTCGCGGAAGAGACGACATGGGTGTCGGTGCTGTTCGTCGCTCTCCTGTTGCCGATGTTGGCGGCAGTGATAGTAGTCTTTATCATGTTGGCGGGTGCTGGCTTCCGGTCGCTTCTGAAGGTTGTCGAGAAGCAGAACAGCCACAAGTGCGCTGACTGTGGCGAGAAGGTCCACAACTCCGCCGTCGTCTGCCCTGGTTGCAGGAAGGAGCAGCCGCTGCCATACCGCAGGGTTGGACTCTTTGCGCTCGCGGCGTCCTCGTCCGTCAATTCCGCTGATGCGGCGGACGTGCTGCGCCACCACCGGCGGTTGCTGTCCGCGCACCGCTGTCCGCTCTGCGCATCGCCGCTCAAGGACGGATTCGTATGCGACAGGTGCGGAGCCAAGGTCTGGGAGCAGGGCCTGACGCGGCGTGACCTCATTGGTCGGCTTGACACGCTCGTGATCGGCGCGACGCTTGCGGGAGTATTCCTGAGCGCGGTGCCGATCGTCGGTTTTGTGGTAGCGGTCTTTATGCTTAACCTCATGGCGATCGGCGTGATCCAGCTCTACGAGGACCGGTCTGGACGCATCGTGTCACGCTTTATCTTCAAAGTAGTGAAGTGGACGCTGTTGCTTTTGGCAATCGTGCTTTCGTTCCTCCCGTTCGTGGGAATCCTGCTGCTAGTGCCGTATGTTGTCCGGTACATGTGGCTCCGCAAACGGTTCCTGGCGGGGACCGGGACGGCAGGGACCGAGTAGGCGCGATCTCCGTATCGGGATTTATGCTATAATACCCGCGACCCTTTCAGCAAGGAGAGACATGGCCGAAGAGAAAAAGAACTTTGAGGACTCGCTGAAGAAGCTGGAGAAACTTGTCGCGGAGATGGAATCGGGGACCCTGCCGCTTGACGAGATGATGAAGCGTTTTGAGGAAGGGCGCCGGCTCGTCTCCTTCTGCACGGCCGAGCTGGAGACGATTCGCCAGCGAATCGAGAAGGTGACATCCGTCGTTCCTGAAAAGGTCGAACCTTTATGACAAAAGACATCTACGTCCAGGCAAGGGCCGACCATGTGGCGTCGCTGGCGAGCGCGTCGCCGCTGGCGGCAATCGAGGAACTCATATGGAACGCGCTAGACGCGGACGCGCGGGAGGTGCGCGTGGACCTGGTGACGAACGCGCTGGGCGGGATCGACGCCGTACGCGTGTCGGACGACGGCACGGGCATTGACATCCTGCGCGCTGACGAGACGTTCGGGTCTCTCGGCGGCAGCTGGAAGCGCTCGGACGGCGCGACGACGGTTACGCGCCACCGGCGCCTGCACGGGCGCCACGGGCGCGGACGCTTCAAGACTTTCGCGCTCGGGAGCCACGTCGAATGGCGCACCACCATGCGAGCCGGCGGCGACCTGCTTTCCTACACGCTCTCTGGCGACTCGACGGAGCCTGGAGTCTTCCACGTGGCCCCGGCGGAGGGGACAGGCCCCGCGACCGGAACGGAGGTGCTGGTGACGGGCGTGCACGCGAACGTCGAGAGCCTTTCCGACGCGACGGCCGCGGTGCAGGCGCTCGCGGCGAAGTTCGCGCTCTACCTGAAGGCCTATCCCGACGTGTCGGTGTACTACTGCGGACTTCCGGTGTCGCCGGTGATCGTGCAGCGGCACACCACCGACTACAAGATCGACCTTGGCGACGGGCAGGTCGCGAAGCTGGAGGTGATCGAGTGGCGCCGGCGCTTCCCGGGGACTGGGCGGCTCGTCTTCTGCGGTCGTGACGGCTTCGCGCTCCATGACCGTCCCGCCGGCGTGCGACCCGGCTGGACGTACAGCTTCACGGCCTACCTCGTCTCGTCGCGATTCGGAGAGCTGGCCGCCGAGAACGCGCTCGTGATGGACGAGCTGCACCCGGAGGTGCGGGCGTACATCGACGCGGCGCGGCGCATCCTGCGCGACCATTTCCGGGCCCGCTCGATGGAGGATGCCGCGCAGCGCATCTCGAAGTGGATCGCCGAGAAGAGCTATCCGTTCGCTGCCGACGACGTGTCGCCCGAGCGCAAGGCCTTCGACGAAGGCGTCACGGACATGCGTTCGCATCTGGACGGATTCGACTCGCTTCCCCCAAGCGAGCGCACCTACCTCTTCGCGCTTCTCCGCAAGTCGCTTGCCAGCCACTAGGAGGTCAACATGCCGGTCCTCTCCCAACTTTCGCCCTTCACCCTTCATCTTTCGCCAACCTTCGCGCTTACCAGCTCGACGTGGGACGGACTTTCCGACGGCGTTGCCATCCTCATCATCGCGGCGCTGCTGATCGTTGGGCTGTTCCTCGGCTACGCGCTGCGCGGACTGGTGGGGCGCTGGCAGGCGGAGTCGATCGAGAAGCGGATGCGCCTGCGCGAGGAGGAGACGGAGAGCGAGATCAAGGCGCGCCTGAAGGAGGCGGACATCGCCGCTAGAGCTGCCGTGGTCAAGGCGCGCGAGGCGTTCGAGGCCTCCACCAAGAAGCGCCGCGAGGAAATCCAGAGCGTGGAGGACCGCCAGACGCAGCGCGAGGCGAACCTCGACCGCAAGGCTGCGTCTCTCGACGAGCGAGAGGCCAAGGTAAACGCCAAGGCGGCGGCGGCAGACTCTGCGGCGAAGGAGGCGTCCGACAAGACGAATGCCGCAGACGAGCGCCTCAAGGCGTTGGCGCGCATGACGCACGAGGAGGCGCGGCGCGAGATACTTCGCATGGCGAACGCCGAGCTGCGCGAGGATGCGGCAATCCTATCGCGGCGTATACAGGAGGCTGCGCGCGAGCAGGGCGAGACTGTCGCGGCGCGGATCGTGGCGGACGCAGTCCAGCGGTGCGCGGTGGCGCACGTCAACGAGCTTACCACCTCGGCCGTGCCGTTGCCGGGACCGGAGATGAAGGGCCGGATCGTCGGGCGCGAGGGGCGGAACGTCCGCGCGTTCGAGGCGGCGACGGGCGTGACGCTGCTGCTTGACGACGCGCCGGACACTGTCGTGCTTTCGGCGTTCGACCCCTTGCGCCGCGAGGTGGCGCGCCGCGCGCTCGCGTCGCTGATAGAGGACGGGCGCATCCACCCGGCGTCGATCGAGGCGGCGGTGACGGCCGCGCGCGAGTCGGTGGAGAAGTCGAACGCGGAGGCGGGCGAGGCCGCGGCCGCGGAGGCGGGGGTGCCTGGCCTGCCTGCCGAGGTGACTAGGCTCATGGGAGCGCTCGCGTTCCGCACGTCGTTCTCGCAGAACGTACTTAGGCATTCCGTGGAGGTGGCGCTTCTTATGGGGGCCATGGCGGCCGAGATGGGGCTGGACGCTGCGAAGGCGCGCCGCATAGGATTCCTGCACGACATAGGCAAAGCCATGACATCCGCGACGAAGGGGGCGCACGCGGCGCTGGGCGCGGAGTGCCTGAAGTCGTACGGGGAGACTGCTGACGTGTGCGCGGCAGTGGCGGCGCACCACGCCGAGCCGGGAACAGATGGCGGCGTGTACGGAGTGCTGTGCTCGGCGGCAGACGCGATCTCTTCCGCCAGGCCGGGTGCGCGCCAGGAGTCGGTGAGCGACTACGTGCAGCGCCTTGAGGACATCGAGAAGATCGCGCGCGCCCACGAGGGCGTGACGGGCGTCTTCGCAGTGCAGGCCGGACGCGACGTCCGCGTGCTGGTGGATCCGGCGAAGATAGGCGATCAGGAGGCGTCCGAGATGGCCGGCGCGATCTGCCGCGACATCTCGGCGCGAGTGACGTTCCCGGGCATGATCCGCGTTACGGTCATACGCGAGCTCCGGTGCGTCGAATACGCGAAATGACTTGCGAAAGGCAACAGGCAAATGAAAAACACAACCAGTTCAACAAATCGTCGATCTTTCATCAAGGCCGCGGCGGCGTCCGCCGCGCTTGTCCCGTTCACCGGCTTCCCGGCCGTAGTGAAGCGGCGCGACATCAACTCCATGCTGTCGCACGCGTGCGTGGGCACCGGCAACATGGCGTGGGGCGACCTGAACGGCATCAAGAGCCACCGCGACGTGCATATCACCGCGCTGTGCGACGTGGACGCAAACTACCTGGAGCGTGCAAAGAAGGCGTGTCCTGACGCGCGCATCTACCGCAACGCCTACGAGATGTTCGAGAAGGAGGGGAACAAGATCGACTCCACGAACGTCTCGACTCCGGACCACACGCACGCGGGCTACGTGCTGGACGCCCTCGGGCGCGGACTCAACGTCTACGGGCAGAAGCCTCTCTGCCACGACATAGCACAGTGCCGCAAGATTGAGGACCTGGCCGCCGAGAAGAAGGCTGTCACGCAGATGGGCACGCAGATAGCCGCCTGGGAGTGCGACCGCCAGACGGCCGCGTACCTGAAGAGCGGGGTTATCGGCAAGGTGCAGCACGTGTGGATATTCTCGAACCGTGGCGGGCAGACGACCTCGGACCACACTTGGCCGCTGCCGGAGGCACCCGTGCCACCCACGCTCGACTGGAAGACGTGGCTGGGCGACGCGCCGTTCCGTCCGTACGCGGCGAAGGTCTACCACCCGTGCGCGTGGCGCAAGTGGCGCGATTTCGGCACGTCGTGGCTGGGCGACCTCGGCCTGCACCTGCTGAGTCCGGTGTGGATCGGGCTCGGCCTCGGCAAGACAGGTCCGACCGCTGTCACCGCCGAGGTGCCGGAGGAGCCGGAGATTCTCCGCAAGCAGTACTGGCCGCGTATGTCGCACATCACCTGGGAGATGCCGGGCATCAAGGCGTCCGGCGGACAGCCGTTCCCGATCGAGTGGTGCGACGGCAACCTTGTCGATCCCAAGGTGACTGCCCAGACGCCCGCGAACTACCTGCCGCCGGCGAAGTTCAAGGAACTCTTCGCGAAGACGCCAATCGGCGAGCAGCCGCTCCAGGGGCGTGTGGTCGAGGGCACAGAAGGCTGGCTGCTTTCCGTCCACTACAACGTGTCGCCGGCCGTGGTGCTGAAGAAGGGCGGCAAGCCGCCGGCGCTGCCGCATGTCGGCGCGGCGTGCACGCACTGGCACGAATGGGTTAACGCCTGCCTGCAGGGCGGCCCCACCACGAGTTCCTTCTCGTGGGCCGGACGCCTCTCGGAGATGGTGCTGATCGGCAACGCTGCCATGGACAAGCCTGGAACGAAGCTTTGCTGGGACGCGGCCAAGGCTGCCTTCATCTGACGTCATGGCGGCGAGATTGATAGCGATTGCGGTTTGCGCCGTCTGTATGACTGCGAGCGCTGTCGAGCTTGCCGGTGGTTGGACGCTCGCGATGGATCCGGCCAACGCGGGCAAGACGAACGGCTGGGCGTCGGCCGTGCTGGCGGACGCGAAGCCGGCGCCGGTGCCCGGCGTGATCCAGCAGGTCTACCCGCATTCCTGCGGCGTCGCGTGGTACTGGCGGCGCGTGGCGCGTCCAGCGACGCGTCCGGGCGAGCGCGTGATACTCCGCTTCGGCGCCGTGGACTACTACAGCGACGTCTATCTTGACGGGAAGAAGATCGGCAGCAACGAGGGCGCGGAGAACACTTTTGAATTTGACGTGACCGACGCGCTCAAGGCGAGGTCCCTGCTAGCCGTGCGCGTGATCAACCCAGGGGAGGTGGAGATCGAGGGCTTCACGTGCAAGACCGTGCCGCACCGCAACAAGTTCGAGAAGATGGAGTTCAAGCCCGGCTGGTGCTACAATACGGGCGGCATCACGCTGCCCGTCACGCTGGAGGCCGTGCCGGCCGTGCGCGTGACGGACGCCTTCGTGAAGGCGGACTGGAAGACCGGACGCGTGGCGGTCGAGATTACTGCGCGGAACGATTCCGGCTCCATTTGCGAGAAGGATGTCCCGTGCACCATCATTCTTGATGATGCGCCCCGGCCCATTTGCGCCGCCTCGGTGCGCCGCACCCTGCCGCCCGGCGAGAGGACCTTCGAAATCTCCTTCAACGTGCCGGGGTTCAAGCTCTGGAGCGTCGACACGCCGAACGTCTACACGCTCACTGTCGGCGGCTACTCGACGCGCTTCGGCTTCCGCGACTTCCGCGTGGAGAAGGGCTGGTTCATGCTCAACGGGAAGCGCATCTTCCTCAAGAGCGCGCACACCGGCAACCACCTGCCGGGCGGACTCGCCCTGTTGGATGCCGCCACGCCCGAGCTGGAGTTCCGCGACTTCCAGAACATGAAGGCGATGGGCTACAACTGCGTGCGCTTCATCGCCACTCAGGCGACGCCGCGCCAGCTCGACTACTGCGACCGGCTGGGCCTCATGGTGTACCAGGAGACGTACGCCTCGTGGTGCCTCGCCGACTCGCCCAACGCGCGTCGGCGCTTCCTCGACTCGATGCGCTGCGAGATGAAGCGCGACCGCAACCACCCTTCGCTCACGATCTGGGGCGCGATCAACGAGATGCGGCAGGGCGACTCCATCGCCGCCGCGCGCGACATGCTGCCCGAGATGCGTAAGCTCGATCCCACGCGCCTCTGGATCTACAGCTCCGGGCGCTGGGACCTCTGGCCCAAGCGGCCCAAGGGCGAGAAGGGCACGTGGAACTACCAGTTCGACGGCAAGCCCGGTCCCGACTGGAGCATCGGCTCCGTCTCCAACCCCGGCAGCGTGAAGTGGGACTGCGTATGGGGCGAGGATGGCAACGTCGCCAACAACGAAGCGCCGCTTTCCGGCAAGCATGGCTTCAAGCCTGCCTGCGGCGACCTCCACTACTATCCCGGCTATCCGCACAGCGCCGACGTCGTGCGCAAGCTTCGCACCTGGAGCGCGCACGCGAAGCCCGCGTTCATTTCCGAGTACGGCATCGGGTCGCTCCTCGACGTGATCGACCACTGCCACGAGTTCGAGCGACGCGGCATTCCGCCGACGGCACCCGACTACGAGCGCATGTCCGAGATACGCGACAAGTTCCTCGCCGACTGGAAGAAGCTCGGCCTTTCGCGTTTCTTCGCGGACCCTGTTGATTTTTTGCGCGCCTCCGAGCGGATGAACGCCCGCACGCGGCGCGAGGGCTTCGACCTCATCCGCTCCAACCCGCGCTTCGTGGGCTTCAACCTCACGGGCGCGCTCGACCACGCCATCTGCGGGGAGGGGCCGATGTCGCTCTTCCGCCGGATCAAGGACGGCAACTTCGACGTGTTCCGCGATGGCTGGAGCGACTTGCGGTGGTGCCTCTTCCTTTCGAAATACAACTACTTCGCGGGCGACGCCGTGTCGTTCGAGGCGGTGCTCGCCGACTTCGACGCGCTGCGCGACGGCGACTACCAGGCGACGTTCGCGATAGTCGACGCGGACGGCGGCGTGAAGTGGCGCTCCGGCGCCGTGCCGTTCAGCGTGCCGCAGAAGGACAAGGACGGCCTGCGCGCCGTGGCATACCCGGTGGCGCAGATGAAGGCGGATGTAAAACTCGCCCCGGGCGCGTACCGATTGCGGGCGTACCTCGACCACGGCGGCTACGCTGCCGCGTTCGAGAAGGGGTTCTATGTGATGGCACGCCCGTCAGCCGCCGGGACGGCGGCTCCCCATACGGGAGGGCCGCGCTGCTGCGCGGCCGATGCGGATTTCATCGACCTCGGCAAGGTCGACGAGAAGCAAGGTGTGGATGCGATGGCGCGCGTGGCGGCGGGCGCAACGGCGCTCGTGCACCTCGAAAAGTGGGGCAACACGCCGCCGAAGTTTCTGCCGCTCACGAACCTGAAGATCATCCCACGCAGCCACTGGCTTTACCACGACGACACGATCATGGTGCCGGATACGCTCACGGGGGGATTGAAGACCGGGTTTCTCGACTGGGATTTCTACGAGGGTTGTTTTCCGCTCTCCGGTTTCACCACCGAAACGGAGCCGATCTCCTTCACCTCGGTCAACTTCAACGTGGGCGGCCCGCTCGTGTACAATCAGTCGTTCAACCTGGCTACGTTCCGCCACGGGAAGGGGTTGCTGATCGTTTCCACTTTCCCGCTTGATGAATCGTCGCCGGCAGGAGCGACCATTCTCGCCAACGCTCGTCTAATGCACAAGGTGTTGGCGGCAACTGATTAAAAGCCTCTTTGCCCAATTAAACCCATCATCAACCAAAGAAAGGAAATACGAAATGAAGAAGATACTGATTGCTTTCGCAGTGGCTATCGCAACGCTTGCGGCTGAAGCACAGGGACAGCCCCGTTCTGGTGGATACAGGCAGTCGCAGCAGTCGTACGACCAAAGGACAAGGCCGTCGGACCGCGGTGGCAACTGGGAGACTAGGTCGCGCCGCAGTGGGGACGACAGAGGCCAGACAGGTTCTAGCGATCAGCGTCTGCTTGAAGCTATCGAATCGGCGGAATCGGCGAATGCGCTTCGTCGTTACCTGCAGTCCGCGGTGGCTTCGCGTTCAGAGGAAGTCCGCATGGCCATGGTGAACGCGCTTGAAAGCGCTGAGAAGAGTTCGGCGGTAGATCTTGCCTATTTCATCGGCGATCCGAGCGAGGAGGTGGCGGAAGCTGCGTTCTCGGCCTGGACATCTATCCTGTCCGATGCACGTAAAGATCAGCGGGTTCGCGCCATAGTTGAAAGTGCCCAGATACTGCAGTCCAACGGCTATCGGCAGGGACAATGGCATGGCGAGCAGGGTTCCCGCATGATGGCGCCTGGCTCGGCTTCGAGCCGTGGCACTCCCTTGATCAGGCCTGGCACCGGCCAAACGCCAGACGCTCATAGGGCTATTCCCTCTCAAGGCCCGACGCCGATGGCAAGGTGATCCACGAGAGGTCGGTGCGGCGGGGGGCATCTGGTGGCGGTGTGTGGAAGCGGCGAGGCTCAGTGCGCGCCGTGATCCACAGGCCGTCGATTTTGTATGCGGAGAAGGTGTCGCCGGTGAGTCCCACTAGGCGCGAGGGATCGGGTGTTGCCGGGCGGGTGAGCGAGATGAACAGGGGCGTGGATTGGCGGATAAGGTGCTCGGTAAGCGGCAGGCTGAAGCCTGCCGCACAGGACAGTGAAGAGCTGCTTTCGGCCGATGGGAGAGAATGGCTTTCGGCCGTTGGGAGGTGATAGCTTTCCGGAGAGGCGACGTGGCGGCGGATGCCGAGATCGGCGAGCGCCTGGCGGGCGGCCATGTTGAAGGCGTATAGTGTCCAGTCGGCCGTGATGTCGTCGAGGCCTAGTGCGCGCAGCAGGCGAAGCGTTGCGAGATCAGAGGCCTCCCACTTGTCGATGCCGTGGTTCACCATGTGCTTTACGGCGGCACGCAGTGCGCCGAAGTCGCGTTCGCGCGTGAAGACCGGCAGGGCGAGTCGTATCGCTGGCATTGGCGCGCCTGCTTCCTCGAAGATCGCGCGAAGTTCGGCGCAACGCGCCGTGAGGGCGGCTTCCACGTCCTTGCCGCGCGCGTGGCCGATGGCGAAGACGATTTCAGTGAAGTCGGACACATCCTCTGGCAAGGACTGATCAAGGCGGAGTTTAAGGACATTAAGGTCTTTAAAGTCTTTAGGGTCTTTAAGGTCTTTGGGGTCTCTAAGGTCTTTGGGGTCTTTAGGGTCTTTAGGGTCTTTAAGGTCTTTGGGGTCTCTAAGGTCTTTGGGGTCTTTAAGGTCTTGGGGGTCTTTAAGGTCTTTAGCGTCTTTAAGGTTGTTAAGGTCGGTAAGGTCGTTTTTGGGGGTATGGTCGGTAGGGTTGTTAAGGTCGCTAATGATGCTGGCGATATGCTCGCGGCGGGATGATTCGCGCTTGGCGTCGAGATCGGCGACGAGCTGGCGGCGGAGGTCGTTGAGGAGGGAGGCGGGGGCGAATAGGTGGGATGGATCGTTCACGGTGAGCGAGCCGAGCGACCAGTTCGTGTCGCCGAGGCGGGAGAATGCCTTGCGGATGGCATCGGCCGTGCGCTCGGGGTGCTGGGCGGGGGAAAGATTGTTGGATTGTGAGATTGTGAGATTGTGGGATTGGACACTAGCAGAGATGCCGGTGGGGGAGAGGGTGACGGTGATGTCGATTGGGGTGCCGGAGGAGACATCGGAGGGGCGGAATGGCGGGATGGGGAAGCGGCGCTTCACCTCGTTGGAGGCGGAGCAGTAGATTTCGGCGCCTGGCTGGAGCGGATCGAGCGAAGGGGCGTCGGGAACAGGGCGGCCTGAGGGGACAAGCACCTCCACGTCGCTTTCGGCTGGGACGGTGAACTCAACGCGGCGGGAGAGGGCGAGTCGCATCTCCGAGATGCCGAAACCGTATGGCTTGCCGCCTGCGGGGGCGGCGAACTGCAGGCCGTCGTGACGCTCGAGCGCGCGGTTCGTGTGGAAGCGGAGCCAGGTGCGTCCTTCGCGGTCTTTCGTCAGGCGCTTGACCGTGCCGACCGGTGTCCCGAGGTGCCCGAGCGAGAGCGGGTCGATGATCGGGTCGGCGGGCGCGCCGTCGATGTACAGGGTGGTAGTGCGGCGCGAGAAGACTGTCTCTAGGTCTGCGCGCGTGACGGTGGGCGTGGCGCCGTCGAGTATCTCGCGGTAGCGCTTCGTGACGGAGGCGACGTAGAGGGCGGACTTCATGCGGCCCTCGATCTTGAGCGAGGCGACGCCTGCGGCGCGCAGGGCGGCGAGATGCTCGTCGAGCCGAAGGTCGCGCATTGAGAACGGCAACGCCTTGTTGCCGGCGGCGTCGGTGTACGCGAGCCTGCAGCAGTAGGCGCAGCGTCCGCGGTTGCCGCTGCGGTCCTTCTCCATGGCGGAGAAGAGGCAGAGGCCGGAGATGGAGTAGCAGAGCGCGCCGTGGACGAACACCTCTATCTCCACGCCGCACCGCTTGGCGATGGACTGGATGTCCTCGAGCGGCAGCTCGCGCGCGAGGACGACGCGGGAGAAGCCGAGCTCCCTCAGGGCGAGGACACTCTCGAGGTTGTGGGCGACGAGCTGCGTGGAGGCGTGGAGCGCGAGGGATGGGAAGTGCCGGCGCGCGAGGCGGGCAATGCCGAGGTCCTGCACGATGATGCCGTCTGGGCGCAGCTCGTCGAGGATGGCGAGCTTCTCGATGGCCGTTGGCATCTCCTCGTCGCTGACGAGCGTGTTGAACGTGACATAGACCTTCTTGCCGCCTTGGGCGCGGGCGCAGGCGAGAAGGTTGCGCAGCTCGTCTGGGGAGAAGTTCACGGCCTCGGCGCGTGCGGAGAAGGCGTCGAGGCCGAGGTAGACGGCGTCGGCGCCGGCCGCGAATGCGGCGCGGGCGACGTCGAAGGAGCCGGCTGGTGCTAGGAGTTCTGGTTCGCGCATGTGGAGCTATTTTACCATAACGCGGACGGCGCGATTTGCTATACTGTCGGCGGACTGCAAAGAAGAGGACGCGCGACATGATGCGATTGGCCATACTTGGAAGCGGGCCGGCGGGCCTGACGGCGGCGATCTACGCGGCCAGGGCCGGGCTGGAGCCCGTGGTTGTGGAGGGTATGCAGGGCGGCGGACAGCTGGCGCAGACGGACGACGTGGAGAATTTTCCCGGGTTCGCAGAGCCGGTATCCGGGCCCAACCTCATGGCGGCGATGCGGCGGCAGGCGGAGAGGTGCGGGGCGAAGTTTGTCATGGACGAGGTGCAGTCCGCGGATCTTGCCGGCGGCGTGAAGCGGCTTGAGACGATGATGAGCGGGACGCTGGAGGCGCGGGCAGTGATCCTCTGCACTGGGGCGTCGGCGCGATGGACCGGCCTCCCAGGGGAGACGGCATACCGCAACCGCGGCGTAAGCGCGTGCGCCACTTGCGACGGGGCGCTCTTCAAGGGGAAGGACGTGGCCGTCATCGGCGGAGGCGACACGGCGCTCGGCGAAGCGCTCTATCTCGCGCGCATCTGCGCGTCCGTGACGGTTGTGCACCGGCGAGACGCGTTCCGCGCGTCGAAGGCGACGGTGGACAAGGCGCTCGCCATGCCGAACGTGTCGGTGGCGTGGAACAGCGTGGTGGACGAGTTCCTAGGAGACGGGAAGCGGCTTTCGGGTCTGAGGCTCAGGGACGTCGCGAGCGGCGCGCTTCGCGAGGTGCCGGCTGCGGGGGCGTTCGTGGCGATCGGGCACGAGCCGAATACGCGGCTTGTGGCGGGGCAGGTGGTGCTGGACGTGCGCGGGTACGTGGTGACGGACCACGGGCGGACGAACCTGCCGGGCGTGTTCGCCGCGGGCGACTGCGCGGACCCGGAGTACAAGCAGGCGGTGGTGGCGGCTGGCGCCGGAGCTGTGGCTGCGCTCGAGGCCGAAAGGTTCCTAGCGTGAAGCCGCCGTTTTGTGGTATACTAGACGCAACGTTCCATTTCAGAAAACCAAAAACCAAAGGAGAAGCGATGAGCAAGGTTCAGTATCAGGCCGCACAGAAACAGTACGCCGCGTTGGGCGTGGACACTGAGAAGGCCATCAAGGCGCTGCAGAAGATCTCGATCTCGATGCACTGCTGGCAGGGCGACGACGTTGGCGGATTCGAGAACGCCGGCGCGCTGACGGGCGGCATCCAGACGACCGGCAACTATCCGGGCAAGGCCCGCACGCCGGAGGAGCTGATGGCCGACATCGACAAGGCGCTTTCGCTCATCCCCGGCAGGCACCGCATCAACCTGCACGCCTGCTACGCCATCTTCGAGGACGGCAAGAAGGTGGAGCGCAACAAGCTCGAGCCCAAGCACTTCAGGAAGTGGGTCGAGTTCGCCAAGAAGCGCCACCTGGGCATCGACTTCAACCCCACGTTCTTCTCGCATCCGCTCGCCGACGGCCTCACGCTCGCGAGCGAGGATCCGCGCGTTCGCAAGTTCTGGATCGAGCACGGCATCTGCTGCCTCAAGATCGCGGAGTACTTCGGCAAGGAGCTGGGTACGCCGTGCGCGCTCAACTTCTGGGTGCCGGACGGCCTGAAGGACGAGCCGTCGGACCGCTTCGGGCCGCGCAAGCGCCTCAAGGAGTCCTACGACAAGATCTTCAAGTACAAGTACAACAAGAAGCTCGTGGTGCCCACGATCGAGTCCAAGCTCTTCGGCATCGGCGCGGAGAGCTACACCGTCGGCTCGCACGAGTTCTACATGGGCTACGCGCTCAAGAACAACCTCCTGTGCCTCCTGGACACGGGCCACTTCCACCTCTCCGAGAACGTGGCGGACAAGATCTCGTCGCTGCTGCTCTTCTCCGGCAAGGTGGCGTTCCACGTCTCGCGCCCGGTGCGCTGGGACTCCGACCACGTGATCCGCTTCAACGACGACGTCCGCGCCTGCGCGCACGAGATCGTCCGCAACGGTCCGGAGAACTTCATCATCGCGCTCGACTACTTCGACGCGTCCATCAACCGCATCGCGGCGTGGGTGCTCGGCATGCGCAACATGCAGAAGGCGCTCCTCGAGGCGCTGCTCGAGCCAAAGGAGACGCTCAAGGCGCTGCAGGACGCGCGCCAGTACACCGAGCAGCTTGTTCTCCAGGAGGAGCTGAAGACGTACCCGATGACGGCAGTTTGGGAGGAGTTCTGCGCCCGCGCGAAGCTGCCGGCGAACGAGTGCTGGATGAAGGACGTGCTCGAGTACGAGCGCGACGTGCTGTCGAAGAGGGCCTAGGGAGGAAGCGCGACATGACTAATGAAGTTGTAGTGGCGGCAACAGCGCCGGCAGCGACGTTGACGGACGCCGTGAGCCAGCACGCGGAGGAGGGCCGCCAGTTCTTCCAGCGGATAATCGACTGGTGTTCCACCGGCGGAATATCGTTCCTTGTCAACTTGGCGGTGGCCATACTCATCCTGCTCCTGGGAGCGCTCGTCATCAAGTGGCTGACGGCTGCGGTGCGGCTGTCGCTGCAGAAGACAAAGCGCGTGAACGAGCTTCTCGAGCGGTTCATCTGCAGCGCCTTCTCGAAGACGGCGTGGGCGTTCCTGATCGTCATCGCGCTTCAGCGCGTGGGCGTGGACGTGGCGCCGCTCATCGCGGGCCTCGGCGTTACCGGCTTCATCGTCGGCTTCGCGTGCCAGGACTCGCTCAGCAACTTCGCGAACGGCATCATGATCGCGCTAAACAAGCCGTTTGCGGTCGGCGACTACGTGATAGCCGGCGGCGTGGAAGGGTCCGTGCGCGAGCTGAACATGATGGCCGTGGTCATGACCACGCCGGACAACAAGCGCGTGACCGTGCCGAACAAGGCCGTGTGGGGAAGCGCCATCACGAACTTCTCCGCCATGGAGACGCGCCGCGTCGACGTGGCCGTGAGCGTCGCCTACGGCACCGACATTGCCCTGGCGAAGCAGACGGCGGTCGACGCGCTCGCGCAGATACCGGAGATCATCGCCGACCCCGCGCCGATGACCGAGGTTTCGAGCCTCGGCGAGAGCGGGGTGGTGCTGACGGTGCGCGGCTGGTGCAAGAACGCGGACTACTGGACGGCCTACTTTGCCGCTACGCGGAAGGTCAACGAGGCTTTCGCCGCGAAGGGAGTGCACATCCCGTTCCCGCAGCTCGATGTCCACGTGCACAACGCCTGACGGAGCTTGAACGTGAAGGTTTCGCGCAGAGCGTTTATTGGGACGGCGACTCTCGCCGCCCCATTCTTCATTTCCGGGTGCGTGTCGACGAAGACTGCGCCTCGCAGGCCGGCGCCGTCGGACCGCGTGTCGCTTGGCGTCATCGGCTGCGGCACGCAGGCGCACGCAAACGTGCCCACGTTCCTGCAGGACAAGCGCGTGCGGATATCGACGGTGTGCGACCCCGTCCTGTCAGCAGGCGGCTACAGCTACAACTCCAAGGCGCAAGGCGGGCGCGAGCCGTTCAAACGAATCGTGGACAGGTTCTACGGCGACACGTCGTGCCGCATGGCGGCGGACTGGCGCGAGGTGGTGTACGACCCGTCCATCGACGCCGTGCTGATCACGGCGCCTGACCACTGGCACGCGACCATCGCCATCGCCGCGATGCGTGCAGGCAAGCACGTCTATTGCCAGAAGCCGATGACGCTCGGCGTCTCGGAAGGGCGGGAGATGGTGCGCGTGGCGAAAGAGACGGGGGTGACGTTCCAGGTGGGGTCGCAGCACCGCGGCAACTCCGCGTTCCGCGTCGCCGCAGAGTTCGTGAGGAACGGCATGCTTGGCGAGTGCAGGACATGCACGGTGGGACTGCCCGGAGCGAACGGCGGCATGTGGGGGCACGGGCGCGACACGGCACGCCGCAGGGCGCCGGAGTACTTCTCTCCCGCATCGTCGTGGGACATGTGGCTCGGACCCTCGAAGCACTGGGAGGACGACGCGTTCATCCCCGGCATCCACGAGCCGATGTGCTGGCGCTGGAACTCCCGCACGGGCGGCGGAATGATCACGGACTGGGGCGCGCACTGGATCGACATCCTCCACTGGGCGATCGACGCGGAGCGCACGGGCCCGGTCGCGGTCGAGAACATGAGGACGAACCTTTCCGGCGACGACGTGTTCGACTGGGCGGACAAGTACGAGTTCGACCTGGTGTACGCCAGCGGCTTCCGCGCGCACGTCTCGTCCGAGGCGCGCTGCGGCCTCACGTTCCACGGCTCTAAGGGCGACTGCTTCTGCTACCCCGGCAAGCTGGAGCGCCCGGCCTTCCTCGCCAAGTGGAACGAGAAGCGCGACCTGAAGGACACGGACGTCCGCCTCTACAGGGCGGCCAACGGGCATTCGCACGAGTCCGACTTCATCGACGGGATCTACGAGAACCGCGCCATCGCGACAGACTGCGAGATCGGTCACCGCTCGATCTCCGCCTGCCACATCGCGAACATCTGCGAGCGCCTGCGCCTGGACTCGCTCGCGTGGGACCCGGCGAAAGAGACGTTCACGGGCGCGCACGCCGCAGAGGCAAACGCGCTCCTGGAAGTGCCGCATTTCAACGGATGGAGGCTGTGACCGAGATGAAAAGAAGGGCCTTCGTGAAGCTGGCGGCCGGTGCCGCGCTGTTCAACGTCGGCACCCTGCGCGCGGCACCGCTCGCGAAGCGGATCGCGCAGGGCGCGAAGATACGCGTGGCGCTCATCGGTTGCGGCGGGCGCATGCAGACGATCGTCGAGCCGCTGATGGCGGAGGACGTTGTGGCGCTTGCGGACCCCGATCCGCGCATGATCGAGCGTACGAAGGCGAAGATGGCGCGCATGCCCGGCGCGGGCGACATCTCGAAGGTGCGCACGTTCTCGGACTACCGCGAGCTCTTCGCGAAGATGGGCGACGAGATCGACGCGGTGGCGATCGCCACGCCGAACCACCACCACGCGCTCGCGGCGGTGCTGGCGATGCGCCGCGGAATCCACGTGTTCGTGGAGAAGCCGATGGCGTCCACCGTCGCCGAGGCGCAGCTGATGGGGCGCGTGGCGCGGGAGACGGGCGTTGTCACGCAAGTGGGCAACTTCGGGCACTCGACGAAGGCGATGCGCATCTGCGTGGACGCGATCCGGAAGGGCGTGATCGGCGAGGTGCGCGACGTTTGGTGCTACGACGACCGGCTCAACTCGATGCTGGAGCGTCCGGCGGCCGCGCCTCCTCCCAATGGCATGGACTGGGAGTCCTGGTGCGGTCCGGCGCCAGTGTGCGACTACTACGCGCCGAACGAGGACCACGACGGCCTCCATCCGCACGACTGGCACAGCTGGATCGGCTACGGCAACGGGTCGATCGGCAACATGGGCACACATATCATGGACGCAGCGTTCTGGGCGCTTGAGCTCGGGAAGACAGGTCCAGAGAGCGTGGAGGCGCTGGACGTTCAGTTCGCGTGCCCTGGCGCGTGGGCGTGGCGCGACACGATCGACTTCCGCTTCCCGTCGCGCGGCGACCTGCCGCCGGTGACGCTCCACTGGTGGGACGGCGTCAAGGACGGCATCCCGTACAGCAAGAAGTACGTCGGCCGAACCGGGGTCTGCCACAAGCGCGAGTACCAGAACCTGCCACCGATCATCGAGGAGACGGAGCGCGAGTACGGGCTCGAGAAGGCGCCGTTCCTGAACATGGGGTCGCTCTTCGTCGGCACGAAGGGGAAGATATGGTTCAGCCACCACAGCGCGATCCGCTTCTTCCCGAAGACGCTTGGGGCAGAGATCAAGAAGTCGAAGAAGTTCACGTACAAGACGACGGAGCACACGCTCGAGTTCTACGCGGCCATCCGCGAGGGACGCGAAGCGAACACGGGCTTCGGCTACTCCGTTCCGCTCGCGGAGACGCTGCTTCTCGGTAACGTGGCCGCGCGTGCCGGAAAGAAGAAGCTCCTGTGGGACGGCAGGCGGATCACGAACGACGGGGCGGCGAACGCCTTCCTAAAGACCTCCTACCGTCCCGGCTGGGAACTGGCTTAGCGAAGGGATTGAACTCCGTGGCAACGGAGGTACGAACGGGAGTCGTTGATGAGCCGTTGGGTTGAAACCGAAGGAGTCCTGCTATGAACGGACCGAAAAGCCTGAAGGGTGGGTGGACGGTCCGGGAGGGGGCGTCGATCTCGGGAACTGCGGCCGCCGATTTGGAGCGTGATGGAGGAGGCTTCCTCCGCAGGCTTGAGCGCGAAAGCGCGGCCTAAGCGTCATCGGCATCCGGCGAGGCATCGCCTATTC
Organism: uncultured Verrucomicrobiota bacterium; assembly: GCA_946631535.1. The sequence continues at coordinate 17,113 of CAMPAF010000003.1, read as the reverse complement.
CGAAAATGCGACTGTTGGCGCATTGTATCCAGTGGCCGGCGTTCGGCCGCGCAGTGCACCGGCATCACAACGAAAGGAATAGGCACATGAAGAAACCAGCCGAATCCGAGCCTTTGTTGGAGCGGCAGCGCAAGCGCTGCCATCTGGACGGGGGCTGGAATCGGGGGATGGGGTGATGCCGGAGCGGGTGTGTCCTCGTGGGAAGGCGGTTTATTGGCTGCCGGAGGGGCCGAAGGTGGTTTCCTGAGAACACCGCTTGCGGTGTGCTGTGTTGGCACGGACTTTGCTTTACGGCGGCCATGAACGCAACACCGGCATTGAGAATCGAGCAACACGGCGAGCGATTAGAATTTGAGCATGGTGGGCAGAATATGATAGAATGCCCGCCACTTGAAAACGCTCAGAAGGAATGCTCGGACATGGAAAGAGACGGCAACCTGATTTTGACGGGCTGGAGCTACGCCGAATACGTGGCATCGGCGGCGGTCGCGCTGAAGGCGCTGGACGGCAAGGCGGACGTGCTGGGCATGAGCCGGCGGCGGTTGCCGGAATTCCTGGCGGAGGTGGTGGCGGAGCGCGGCGCGCCGCGATGGAAACGAATCTACATCCTCGGCGTGTCGCTGAGCGGCGACCCTGAGACGCTTGCTACGGCGCTCGCGAAGCTAAAGTCAAAGGGCGTTAAGGTGGCGTGGATCAGCGCGATCGATATGCCGGAAGAGGTCGCCGGATCGCTGAATGGGCTAATAGATGCGCGAGTGTTCGATTCGTCTCTCCTTGAGGCGGTGGGGCAGGCGTTTGGTGCCGATGTCGCGCAGTACATGCCGTTCCTGGCGACGGGGGGGACGCGCTCCCGCGCATCCGACATACAGGCCTATCTCGCGCTGATCGACACGGCGCAGTTCTACTACCGCAACTATCAGGACGAATCGCTCTACGCGACAACGGCCCGGTATCTTGCGAACGGCGTGCGCCCGGCGGCGTGGGGGGCGGACATCAAGAGCGCGGTTGCGCACTACGAGCGCTACGGAGGCCGCGAGCTGCTGGGCAAGAGCCAGGTGATCGCGACCTTGCAGGAGCGCATCAACCGCGTGGCGGCGCACGAGCACGCGCGCGTGCTCATCCTCGGCGAGAGCGGCACGGGCAAGGAGACCGTCGCGCAGCAGATTCACACGAAGAGCCCGCGCCGGAAGATGCCGTTCGTGGCGTTCAACTGCGCGAGCGTGACGAAGGACCTGCTGGAGGACCGTTTTTTCGGACACGAGCGCGGCGCGTTCACGAACGCCGTGGAGCGCACGGACGGACTGTTCCTCCAGGCGGACGGTGGCACGCTCTTTCTTGACGAGATCGGCGAGATGTCGCTCGAGGTGCAGGCGCTCCTGCTGCGTGTCCTCGAGGGCGGCCGGTTCATGCGCCTGGGGGGCCATGAGGAACTGACGTGCGACGTGCGGCTCATCACCGCGACTAACCGCGATCTGCCGCGCCTCGTGTGCGAGGGGAAGTTCCGCGAGGACCTCTACCAGCGCCTCAACGTAGTGCAGCTCAGGACGCCCTCGCTGCGCGAGCACAAGGACGACATCCCGATAATCGCCAACTCCTGGTGGCGGAAGTTCCACGGAAACCATGTGCTGAAGGAGGATCAGATCGCCGCGCTGATGGACTACGACTATCCCGGCAACGTGCGCGAGCTGATCAACATCCTCGACCGCGCGACGGCGCTGGAGGAGGACGATTTCGAAGTTCTCATGCGGGAGCACAAGGAGATGAACGCCGGGCTTTCGGGCGGCTTGGAACTGAAGTCGGGGCGCGTCCCCGACAACCTCGAAGCGGCGACGCGCCTCCATGTGCGCCGCGTGTACGAGAAGTACGGACAGAACCTCACGCGCGCCGCCGAGGCGCTCGACGTGAGCAGGAACACGGTGAGGAAGTATCTTTGAGCGTTGGCCACGAAGTTTTCGGAGTTGGCACGGGTGCCGCGGGATGGTACAATGTCCCAGTAACCTTTGGCCGAGGTCTCGGCCGCAACGGACAATCAAATAAAAGACAAGGAAAAAGATGATGACGAACGAAGCGATAGTCACGAGACGCGGATTCATGCTTGGCGCGGGTGCGTTCGGCGTGGCCGCATGCGCGGCGGGACACGACATCGCCCCGAAGTCCGCATTCTCCGGAGAGGTGAAGGGGCGTCGGCTGAAGATCGCCGCCATCGGCTCCGGTGGCATGGGCGGCGCCGCCACGGAAAGCCTCATCAGCGCAGGTTGCGACCTCGTCGCGGTGTGTGACATCGATCCCTCGGCCTTCGACAGGTGGGAGAAGAAGTATCCCGGCATCCCGAAGTTCACCGACTACCGCGACATGCTCAAGACGCTTGGCGACAAGTTCGAGGCCGTGCAGGTGGGCACGCCGGACCACACGCACGCCTACATCTCCATTGACTGCATGAACGCCGGGAAGCACGTGTACGTGCAGAAGCCGCTCGCGCGCACCGTGGAGGAGTGCGAACTCATGCTCAAGGCGTCGCTCCGCACGGGATGCGTGGTGCAGATGGGCAACCAGGGCCATCCGGGGGTGTGGCGCTACAAGGCGTTGCGCGACGCTGGCATCTGGGGCGGCATCAAGGAGATATACAGCTGGAGCGACCGTCCGATCTGGCCGCAGGGCATGACGGAGTACGCGAAGCCCGAGCCCCTGCCCGAGAACTTCGCGAAGAACGCCTGGGACTGCTGGTGTGGGCCGAGCGCGGACCACGGCTTCTCGAAGGCGTACCACAGGTTCAAGTGGCGTGGCTGGTGGGACTACGGCTGCGGCGCCATCGGCGACATGGCCGTGCACAACGCCGACCCGGCGTTCTGGGCCCTTGAGCTTGGGCTGCCGGTCAAGGTGAAGGCCGACACGTTCGGCGAGGGTCCAGTGTCGATAGCGTATCCCAAGAAGTCCCGCATCGAGATGACGTTCGCCCCCAACAAGTGGGTGCCCAACGGAATCACTCTGGTGTGGCTCGACGGCGGCCTCAAGCCGGAGATGCAGGCGGTTCCCGGCCTCGCCAAGTTTGCCGCCGACTACGCCGTGAAGGCCGAGGCCGGCAAGGCCAAGAAGGCGAAGAAGGCGGGCAAGCCCTACACGCCGCCAGCCAAGATCGATCCGCTCGTGCCGACCAACGGGCTCATCATCGTCGGTGACAAGGCCACGACGATCGGCCAGTCCCACGCCAGCGCCCCGTCATGCATCGCCGGCGACGGTCCGGCGTATTCCGCTGCCATCGCAGAAGGCGACAAGGCCTGCCGCTATTCCCACTACCGCGAGTTCGTGGAGGCGTGCCTTGCGAAGGACATCGAGAAGTGCGGCTCCAAGCTCTCCTACGCGGCGCCGCTCACCGAGGCGCTGCTCATCGGTTGCATCGCGCTTCGTTTCCCCGGCGAGGAGCTTTTGTTCGACGCGAAGTCCATGCGCTTCACGAACAAGCCGGAGGCGAACGAGTTCCTCAAGGCGCCCAAGCGCGGCTCCTGGGACTTCGCGCGTCTCGAGAAGCGTCTTGCCTAGGCGGGCGGGGAATTGATACAATAGCTGGCCAAGCGACAAGGAGTCTTTATGCAAATCACGAAAAGAGAGTTTCTCAAGAAGCTTGGCCTGGGCGGCGCGGCGCTGGCCGGCGGCGGTCTGCTGGCCGACAAGGCCGTAAAGACGAAGCAGATGCTTCCGCAGGGCTCGGTGGGGGATCCGGACAATGTCTGGTTCGGAAAAAACATCTTCCCGCTGGGCCATACGATGAACGACGGGCCGAGCTGCGCGCTGAAGGACGGCAAGATCGTCCAGCCCGCGCGAGAGATACCGATCTTCCACAAGACGGACGTTGTCGTGGTGGGCGGCGGGCCGGCCGGCTTCGCCGCCGCGATCGCCGCCGCGCGCACTGGTGCGAAGGTGGCCATCGTGGAGCGGTATGGCTCGCTTGGCGGACTCTTCACGAACGGCATGGTCCTCATCATGCTATGCACGTCGTACATCGTGGACGGCAAGTATCGGCTCGTGACGAAGGGGCTCACCGAGGAGTTCGCGAGGCGTGCCCGCGCGCTCGGGCCGCACGTCTGCACGGGGCCCGTGCCGTCGAACCGCCATTGGCAGCCCGTCGTAGATCCGGAGGGCGCGAAGTACCTGATGGACCGCATGGTGGAGGAGGAGAAGATCGACATGTTCTTCCACTGCTGGGGCGTGGACGTCGTCCAGGACGGCAACAAGGTGCTGGGCGTGGTGTTCGAGTCGAAGCAGGGCCGCCAGGCTATCCTCGCGAAGCAGGTGGTCGACTGCTCCGGAGACGCGGACATCCTCTTCGCGGCAGGCGGCGACTACCGCCAGATCACGCACGGCATCGGGCACGTGGTGCGGCTCGGCAACATGGACCGCATCTGGGCCAAGGAGCCGCCGAAGGGGGCGGACGGCAAGAGGCTTCCCGGCAAGTGGCCGATGCGTTCCAACGAGGCGAACCCGTGCACGTGGTGGGGCAACACGGGCACTGGGCCGAAGGGCAACGGACTCGATGTTCGCGACCTCACGGCGGCGGAGATCGGCTTCCGCAAGGAATGGTGGGAGCATGTGGCCGAGATGCGCAAGACGCCCGGCTGGGAGGAGGTGTTCATCGCGAACACGTGCTCGCAGATCGGGCCGCGCGCATCGCGGCTCATAGACGCCGAGATGATCGTGGACCGCGTGGTGTACCGCGAAGGGAAGCGCCCGGCCGACACGGTGGGCATGTTCGGCGCGGACGGAGCGCACAAGGCGCCGCTCTACGTGCCTTACCGCCAGCTGCTGCCGAAGGGCGTTGACAACGTGCTGTGCGCGGGCCGCATGCTCGGCGCTCCCGACACGATCGACACCTTCCGGCTCATCTGTCCCTGCTTCGTGACCGGCGAGGCCGCGGGCACGGCGGCCGGGCTCGCGGCGCTGAAGGGCTGCACGCCGCGCGAACTGAATGTCTCGATGCTTCAGAAAAGGCTTGAAACGGCAAATGTATGTCTCGCGTAGGATATGTCTGGCAATCGCCCTTGCCTTGGCCTTGGCGTCTATCGTCGGGTGCGGGGCAAGGCTGTTCGCCAAGAAGTCAAATGTTGGCGCAAGGCAGCCTGACGCATCCGCGCAGAAGGAAAGTCGGCCAGGGACATCGGCGCCGGCGGACGGGCATCGGCATGAGTTAAAAGAGCTCCTTTCGATTCAATAGAAGGCGGCTCTTCCGGTAAATTGTGGTATAATTGCACGGCAATGGTAGTAACACGAGAGTCAACGTTCGATGACGCGGCGGCAGGTTGGTTCAGTTCCTGCTGGCGTCATTTCTTGTCATTGTTTGCCAGCATCGGGCGGGGAACGTGCCTTGCTATGGAGTCGCTTGGCTACCTGCCGGCGACCGTGGTGAGGCGCGATTCGCGTGCGGCGATGGTGCGCCAGTTCTACACGACGGGAATCAGGACGCTGCCCGTCATCACGGTGGTCGGCCTGTTCTCCGGCATGATCTTGGGGCTCCAGGTGGGACTGGCGCTCAGGCGCTTCAACCAGGAGGTCTACCTCGGCGCGGCTGTGATGCTCTCCCTCATCCGAGAGATGGGGCCGTTCGTGACGGGCATCTGCCTTTCGGCGTGCGTGGGATCTGCGCTCGCGGCGGAGCTGGGCACTATGACGGTGAACGACGAGGTGGCTGCACTCGAGACGATGTCCATCTCGCCGGTGCGCTACCTTGCCGCGCCGCGCATGGGCGCGCTGCTCGTGATGTCGCCGATCCTCGCCTTCTACGCGTGCGTGCTGGGCGTGATCGGCGGCGGCCTCGTCGGCTACACGCAGCTCAACGTGCCTTTCCGCCAGTACATGGCGAGCGCGATGTCGATTGCCGAGCTGAAGGACCTTCTCGTCGGCCTCTTGAAGGCGACGGTGTTCGGCGTCGTGATAGGCGCCGTGAGCTGCCACGAGGGATTCGCCACACGCCTCGGCGCGGTGGGAGTCGGCCGCGCCACGCAGCGGAGCGTGATCATATCGTTCCTGCTGATCCTGATGCTCGGCTACATGATCACGCGGCTGTTCTACTTCGAGTTCTAGGAGATGCGCCATGCTTGCCAAGGGACATCCCACGAGCATCAAGGAAGCCACGGCGACCTTCCCGTGCGCTCTGACGATAGCCGGCAGCGATTCCGGCGGCAACGCCGGCATACAGGCCGACCTGCGCGCGTTCCACGCATACGGCCTTCACGGCTGCACGGTGCTCACGGCGCTCACCGCCCAGAACCCGCGCGGGGTGCGCGCCGTGCATGTGGCGCCGCCCGCGTTCGTCGCGGCTCAGCTGGACGCAATCTTCGAGATGTACGGCGTGAGGGCTCTCAAGACGGGCATGCTCGCGACCGCCGACGTGATCGACGTGGTGGCAGAGAAACTCGCGGCGCTTCCGCGCGTCAAGAAGGTGATCGATCCAGTGATGGTGGCGACGAGCGGGGCGAAGCTGCTGGCGGACGACGCGGAAGCGGCGCTCGCCGAGCGCCTGCTGCCGCTCGCGACGCTCATCACGCCGAACCTGCCGGAGGCGGAAGCGCTGCTGGGCGACGAGATCGGAACGGCGGCGGACGTGCGGCTCGCCGCGAAGACGCTAGCGCGGAAGTTCCGTTGCGCCGTCCTCGTCAAGGGAGGCCATTCGACGTGCGGCGCCGCGGAGGACGTGCTGTACGACGGACGGCGGTTCCGCGCCTTCGCGTGCCCCCGCGTGAAGGAGCCAGTCTCGACGCACGGCACGGGCTGCACGCTGGCAGCGGCGATAGCCGCGGGGCTCGCGCTCGGCGCCTCGCTTGGGGACGCCGTGGCGAGGGCAAAAAATTACGTTTACGAAGCGATAAAGTTTTCGTATCATATTGGGCAGAACTGCGGCGTGCTAGGCATGCCAAAGACGAGGAGATAGTTATGGCCAAGGAGCAACTGCAAGACATGGACGACATCTCGAGCGACGAGATGATCGTGAGGAAGAAGAAGGTGCCGGAGAAGAAAACCGGCGTCACGGCGGCGTCCGTCCTGAGGACGGCCGCGGACGCGCTCGACGCGTTGCGCGCGAAGCGTCCGCTCGTGCACTGCATAAGCGAGCACGCGGCGGCGCACTTCACCGCGAACGCGCTGCTGGCGCTCGGCGGGTCGTCGGCGGTGGTAGAGGACATGAGCGAGGTGCCGCAGTTCGTGAAGCTGGCGGACAGCCTTCTCGTGAACACCGGCACCGTGACGAAGGCCCAGACCGAGGCGATGCGCGCGGCTGTGTCGCACGCGAACATGAACGGCAAGCCGTGGGTGCTCGATCCCGTGGCTGTGGGAATACTGCCGCTGAGGACGTTCATCGCAAAGGAGCTGCTCCGGCGCTTCCCGGCGATGATCCGCGGCAACGCGTCCGAGATACTTTTCCTTGCCGGCAACGAGACCTCGATGTGCCGCGGCATGGAGTCGACCGCGTCGAGCGACGAGACGATCGTGCAGGCCACGCGCCTCGCGGGCGTCACTCGCGCGGCCGTGCTGGTGACCGGCGAGACGGACTACGTGGCGGGAGAGGGCGCGCCTGTGGTGGCGATCTCGAACGGCTCGCCGATGATGTCGCGCGTGGCCGGCGTCGGCACTGCGCAGGGAGTGTTCGGGGCTGCCTTCCTCGGCACGCTCGGCAGCAAGGCCCGCTGGGAGGCGACGCTCGCGACCGCGCTCGTCACGGCCGTGGCGGGCGAGATCGCCGCCGCGAAGACGTCCGCGCCTGGATCCTACCAGATTGCCTTCCTTGACGCGCTGGCCGCCATCAAGCCGGACGACATCGTGAAGCGCGGCCACGTGAAGCTTATCGAGCGCGCATCATGAGGAGAACGTCGAAGAAGCCGCGCATCCTGATCGTCACTCCGGAGATCACGTATCTGCCGGAGGGCATGGGGAACCTGGCTGGCAAGATGAGCGCGAAGGCTGGCGGCATGGCCGACGTGTCGGCGTCGCTCGTGGCGGCGCTCTTCGACCTGGGGGCCGACGTGCATGTGGCGCTGCCGCACTACAGGCGCATGTTCCACGAGGAGACGGGCCAGCTCGTCGCCGACGAGCTGCGCGTGTACAAGAGCCGCATGACGAGCGACCGCATCCACCTCGCCGAGGACCGCTGCTTCTACTACCGCGACCGCGTCTATTCCCAGAGCGGCGCGAACCCGAAGCTCGCGCTCGCCTTCCAGCGCGAGGTGATCAACCACTTCATCCCCGAGGTGCAGCCGGATCTCATCCACTGCAACGACTGGATGACTGGCCTCATCCCCGCCGCCGCCCGCCGCATGGGCATCCCCTGCCTCTTCACCGTCCACAACATCCACACGCACAAGCTCACGCTCGCGGAGGTGGAGGACGCAGGCATCGACGCCGCCGAGTTCTGGCAGAACCTCTACCTCTCGCGTCCGCCGTACAACTACTTCGAGTCGCGCGACACTAACCCGGTCGACCTACAGGCGTCCGGCATCTTCGCCGCCCACTTCATAAACACGGTATCTCCGACTTTCCTGAAGGAGATCGTCGACGGCTGGCACGACTTCATCCCCGACTCCATCCGCAGCGAGATACGCAACAAGTTCCACGCCGGCTGCGCTGCGGGCATCCTCAACGCGCCCGATCCGACCGACAACCCTGCGATCGACGACAAGATCCCGTTCCGCTACGGACCCGACGATCATGTGGAGGCGAAGCGCAAGAACAAGCTTGCCCTCCAGCACGCGCTAGGCCTTGAGGAGAACCCAGACGCGCCGCTCTTCTTCTGGCCGTCGCGCCTCGATCCCGTCCAGAAGGGGCCGCAGCTCCTCTCCGACATCTGCTACCGCTTCCTGGACAAGCACTGGGCGCAGGGCGCGCAGATCGCGATCATCGCGAACGGCGCCTTCCAGCAGCCGTTCTGGGACATCCGCAGCTTCCACAACATCGGCAACCGCCTTGCGGTGCACGACTTCGACGGCCGACTTTCCCAGCTCGGCTTCGCGGCGTCGGACTTCCTGCTCATGCCGTCGCTCTTCGAGCCGTGCGGCCTTCCGCAGATGCAGGCGCCCATCTACGGTTCGCTCGCCATCGCCCACAACACCGGCGGCCTTCACGACACCGTGGAGCCCCTCGACATGAAGCGGCACGTCGGCAACGGCTTCCGCTTCGACACCTACGACTCCAACGGCCTCTTCTGGGCCATGGATCAGGCGATGGCGTTCTGGTCGCTTCCTGCCGAGGTGCGCGAGGCTGAGATCGCGCGCATCATGGCGGAGTCGCTCACGCGTTTCAACCACGAGGCGTGCGCCCGTCAATACATCGAGCTCTACGAGCAAATGCTGCACCGCCACTTGGTGAGAGACTTCTCCGGCGGCGTCAAGGACAAGGATGCGGCGAAGCGCGGAAACGAGCTCTGATCGGCGGCCTGCAAAGGGCGGGTGCGGCGATGAACGTGTTATGGAATCCAAGCCTAAAATGAGAATAATCGCCGCCGGAGCAATCCTGCTCGGATTGTTCGTCCTGACGGGGCAGGCGGAGACGGCCGTCGTGTCCGCATCCTCCACGCCGGAGTGCGAGTTGCCGCGCGGTAGCCGCGCGTTGTGGAACGTCAAGGCGCTGAACGAGCCGCCGCGCACGTTTCCCGTGACAATCGCCTGCTCGAACGACTACGGGCGGATCGCGGGCGTCGAGCCGATCTTCATCGAAGGCGAGCCGCTGAATGGCAAGCCGACGCGCGTCTTCGCGTGGTGGGGCCTTCCCGACGGCGCGTGCGCGGACCGCAAGGTGCCGGGCATGGTGCTCGTGCACGGCGGCGGCGGCACGGCCTTCGCCAAGTGGGTGAAGACGTGGAACGACCGCGGGTACGCCGCGATCGCGATGGACACGTGCGGCGCCATCCCGCAGGGCGAGCGCGACGGCAAGCCGCATCCGCGGCACGAATGGTCGGGACCTTCCGGCTGGGGCAGCTCCGTTGCGCAGATCGGCGAGCCCATACGGGACCAGTGGACGTACCATGCGGTCGCGGCGGTCATGCGCTGCCATTCGTTCCTGCGTTCCCGCCCGGAGGTCGACGCGTCGCGCATCGGCCTCACGGGCATCAGCTGGGGCGGCTACCTGAGCAGCATCGTCGGCTCGGTCGACGACCGCTTCCGGTTCGCGGCGCCCGTCTACGGCTGCGGTTTCTACGAACGCAATCCCGCGTGGGCGAATATGGGCGGCGGCGGCGAGAAGCTGCGCGCCTGGTTTGCGCTCTGGAACGCGAACAACTTCTACAACAGCCCGACGGGTGGGGCGCGGATTCCCTATCTCTGGTGCTGCGGCACGAACGACCGCTTCTATCCGCTGGACACGGTCCGCCTGAGCTGCAATCACCTGGACCGCACGGTGCCGCTCAACCTCTCGCTCAAGCTCAGAATGCCGCACGCGCATCCTCCGGCCGGCGATCCGAAGGAAATCACCGCCATGGCCAACGCGTTCTGCAAGGGCGGCAAGCCGCTTGTCGACGTGACGCACGCGTGGCTGGAGAAGGGCGGCGTCCTGCAGGCGGAGTTCGACGCGCACGGGCGCACGATCACGCGTGCGGAGCTGCTGTACACGTGCGATCCGAATCCGCTGCTGATGAAGCGGGAGTGGCAGGTGGCGGGCGTGACGGACCTGGACAAGTCCGGACGCCTCTCGGTTTCCGTTCCCGAAGACGCCGTCATGTTCTTCGTGAACATCGTCGACTCGGAAGGTCTTGTGGCCTCCTCGCGGATCTTCGAGCGCGCGGACTGGGGACTTGTCAACCACCCGCGCAATTCGGCGACGGACTGGATGTCCGGCGGCTGCGGCGCGTTCGCGCACTATCTGGTCGACAAGGACATGTTCGACCGCATCGGCGAATTCGACGTTCCGGGACTGGCGAAGCAGATCGTGGAGATGCGCCCGGACTGGTTCTGCATCACCCTCGGACAGAACTCGGGCTACATGTGTTCGCCGAACGACACGTACGAGCGCATCTGCGGCTATCCGAAAGGTTCTCACTGCTCCACGCGCGACATCCCGGCTGAGCTGATCGCCGCCCTGAAGCCGAGCGGCATCAAGGTCATGCTCTATCTGCCGTGCCAGACGCCGAACCGCGATCTTCACGCCGTGAAGGCATTCGGCTTCCCGGCCGAGAAGGAAAACCACGACCGCACGATCAACGTCGCGGCGGCTCGGCGCTGGGCCGAGGTCATCGAGGAGTGGAGCCGTCGGTACGGAAAGGACGTCGCCGGCTGGTGGTTTGACGGAGGCTATCGCCACATCCGCTTCAACGACGAAATCGCCGAGCTCTACACGGCGGCAGTCAAGCGCGGAAATCCGGATGCCGTGGTGGCGTTCAACGAGGGCGTGCGCTCGCCTGTCCGCCGATGGACGCTGGCGGGCGATTACCTGGCGGGCGAGGTCAACGAGCCGCTGAAGGAGTCATGCGGCGCGCGCTGGTTCGACGACCGCCAGTGGCATGTGCTGACCTTCGCCGGGTCGTTCTGGGGCCGTCCGGAGTGCCGTTACGAGGACCGTCAGTGGATCGAGTGGATGACTCCGATCCTGAAGAACGGCGGCGCGGTCACGATCGACCTGGCGATCGGCCGTCCGACGGGACGCCTCGATGAAAAACAGGCCGCGCAGCTGATGCGCGTCTTCAAAGCGTGCCGGTGATCTTGCGATCATCTTCCGCTGACCGTACGGAAATGGTATACTGTTGCGCATGAAAACCACACTTGGATTCTTTGGCGCAGGCAAAATGGCGGAGGGCATCCTCGCCGCCGCCGCCCTGCAGAAGGACTTTGACCCACAGGCCGTGCTGATGGCCGAGAAGGTGCCCGCGCGCGCGAAGGAGCTCGCGAAGAGGTACGGCGTGCGCACCACGCCCGACGCGAAGGACGTGGCGAAGACCGCGCGCGTGATCTTCCTTGCGGTGCGTCCGCAGGATCTCGCCGCGCTTGCCGCCGACGTGAAGCCGTTGCTCACGAAGAAGACGCTCGTCGTCTCCATCGCCGCCGGCAAGTCGCTCGCCACCCTGAAGAAGGCGCTTGGCCGCGACGTGCGCCTCGTGCGCGTGATGCCGAACCTTGCGCTTCGCGCCAAGGAGGGCATGTGCGCGATCTGTCCCGCCGCCAACGCGACGAAGGCGGATGTCGCGCGCGTCGCCAAGATACTGAACGGCGCAGGGCGCACGGTCGTCCTGCCCGAGCGCAACTTCGACGCGGTCACCGCGCTCTCCGGCTCCGGCCCCGCTTTCTTCGCGTTCATGGAGCAGGCCATGGCGGAAGGGGGACGCGCGCTCGGTCTGCCGCCGGACGCCGCCCGCCTCCTCGCGGAGCAGACGATGCTCGGCACGGCGGCATACCTGCGCCAGAGCGGTGCGGACCTCGAGACGTTCATCTCAGGCGTCGCCACGCCTGGCGGCACGACGGCGGCAGGCATGGACGTGATGCGCGCGAGCGACTTCAAGAAGATCGTCGCCGCTACGCTCAAGGCCGCAAGCGACCGCTCGGCAGAGCTTGGCCGGTGACACAGGCGCGGACCGGTGGCCCATGAAAATCAAGATCGGGATCCTGCCTAGGCTGTTCATCGCGATCGCGCTCGGCGCGGCGATCGGACTCGTCTCGCCGGACTGGGTCATGCGGTCGCTGAACTGCTTCCGCGACACTTTCGGCCAGTTCATCAAGTTCTTCGTGCCGTTCATCATAATCGGCCTAGTGACGCCAGCCATAGCGGACACTGGCCGCACGGCAGGCAGGACGCTTCTCCTCACGATGGGAATCGCCTACGCCTCGACGCTGTTTGCGGGATACTTCGCCTACGGCGTCTCGTGCGGCGTGTTTCCAGCGATCATGTCGGGTGGACTGCAGGACGCCGCGACGCGCACCTTCCCCGCGTACTTCTCCATCAAGATACCTCCCTTGATGGACGTCACGACCGCGCTGACGGTCGCCTTCCTCATCGGTCTCGGCATCATATCGTCTAAGGCCGAGGTGCTTGAGCGTGCGGCGCACGAGCTTCGCGACATCGTATCGCGCGCCCTCAGCACGGTGTTCGTTCCGCTTCTCCCGTTCTACGTGCTCGCGACGATGGCCGACCTTACTGGCAGCGGACGCCTCACGCTCGTGGGCGGCGGATGCCTCAAGATCATGGGCGTAGCGCTCGCCACCACTACCGCCGTGCTGATCGTGCAGTTCACCATCGCCGGAATCGTAACGCGGCGGAATCCGCTCAAGGCGCTATGGACGATGCTGCCCGCCTATCTCACAGGATGGGGCTGCTGCTCGTCCGCCGCGACGATCCCATACACGCTGGCGCAGACACGAAAGAACGGCGTTTCTGAGGAGACGGCTGAACTTGTGATTCCGCTCTGCGCCAACGTCCACCTCGCGGGCTCGATGGCGAACATGGTCATATACGCGGCGGGCCTCACGGTGCTGGCTGGCGGATCTCTGCCGTTTGGCGCGTATACCGAGTACATCCTCATGGTCAGCGTGACGGCCGTCGCTTCGCCTGGCGTCCCAGGCGGCGTCGTGCTCGCGTGCGCCTCGATCGCCGAGGCTGCGCTTGGATTCTCGCCCGAACGCTATGCTATCATGATTGCGGTCTACATGGCGCTGGACGGCATGGGAACCGCTTGCAACCTGACTGGAGACGGTGCCATCGCGATGCTCGTGGACAAGTTTCGCGGAAGGGACGGGAGTGCAGGGAGTGGGGGTGGTGCCGAGACCACCGAGACCGCCGGGACCACCGAGAGCAACGAGAAATAATGGTAGGTCAGGCGAACTACGAAAGGGCATTTGAACGGCTAAGGAAGTCGAGGTTCCGCAGTCGGTTCCATCTTTCGGAATCGGATCGGCATTATATCGCAGAGAAGGGGATAGAGACGATTCGAAGGCATTGCGAGGACTTTATCAGAACGCGCCTCGCTCCTGCCAACCCGCCCAATGACGGCAGGCAGACGCCCATGCGCGGGCATCCCGTATTCATAGCACAACACGCTTGCGCGTGTTGCTGTCGCAGTTGTCTTGCAAAGTGGTGGAAGGTGCCGCGCGGCGTGGAGATACCCGCCGCCCGCCAGCAGGGTATAGTCGATTTCCTGATGGCGTGGATTGAGCGGACGCAATAAATTGCGTCCCTCCCGTATTGGAGAACTTGCGGAAGGGTCGCAACTTGTTGCGACCGTGTTGTTAGACTTCAAGACCGCGGATCTCGGGCTCGAGGCGGATGCCTGAGCGGAAAAAGACCGCGCGGGCCATGAGGCGCGCAAGGGCGAGGATATCCGACGAGGTGCAGCCCTCGCCGGCAACGATCACGTTGGCGTGCTCGCTCCATACGTACGCGCCGCCTACGCGCATGGACTTTGCGCCGACCTCGTCCAGCAACCGGCCTGCCGGCATGTCGGGCGAAGGGTTCTTGAAGACGCTGCCGCAGGTGCGCGGCGGGAACTTCTTCCTTCTGGCAAGGTAGTCCTTGGCGGTTAGCGTGTCGATCTCCTGACCGTCCTGGTGGTCTCGGCAGTCCCTGCGGTCTCGGCGGTCCCGATCATCCCCCCTCAGTACCACCTCGGTGATCAGCCCATCAATGGCCGAGGTACGGTAGCCAAAACCACATGCGTCATGCGGAATTGTCTTGCCGTCTGCGACCACATGGTCGACATGGTTGCCGAAGGAGTCGCCGAACGCGCCGGCGTTCATCTTCGTCCAGCCGCCGACCGTGCCCGGTATTCCGGCCATGAATGCAAGCTCCGGGTGATCAGCGAGGAGAGACGCTCCTGGAACGCCTGCCGGGATACCCTTTGGAAGCGGATGTCCCGTCTCGGCTGCTGGAGCGCGCACGATCTCGATGTCGGTGACGCAGTCGCTGAACCACGTGTTCGATCCCATGCCTACGATTGTCCGCTCGCCGCCGCCGACCGTCGCGCCGCCTGTGCGGAAGAAGGAGAGAGCGGCAAGTGTCGATTGTCGCCTGTCGAATGTCGAGAGTCGCGTTGCCGCGAGGTCGCGCTGGATGCGGGGGACGAGGTTGATGATATCGCCGGCACCGGCGAGGAGGATAAGGTCACCCGGGGCGGTGGAAAGGAGGACGTGTCGCCAGGCCTCTGTCGCGTTGCGGGCGAGGATTGGCGGTCGCGCGGGAGCGCGACCCTCCCGGAAGGACTTGTAGAGGTCGGCGATGTCGCCGCCTGGAATCGGCTCCTCGAATGCCGGATAGACAGGAATCAGCACCACCTCGTCCGCCTCGGCGAAGGCTGGAGGAAACTCATTCAGGAGTGCCTTGGTACGGCTGTAGCGGTGCGGCTGGAAGAGGACGCGAAGGCGTGTAGGCTTCAGTTCCGCCGCCATTCCGACGGCGCACTTCAGCTCGGCTGGGTGATGCGCGTAGTCCGTGTAGACCAGTATGTCGTCTGTCCCTTTGTCTCTTGTCCTTATACCGTTTGTCCTTCCGTCATCTGTCGTCTGTCCTCCTCCCTCACGCTTCGGCCACACCCGTTCGAAGCGGCGGTCGGGGAGTTTGGAGAGCGCGGACGGAAGGGCGGCGGCGATGGCGCAACGGGAGTGTCCGCGCCTGAGTGCGACCTCGATGGCGGCACGTGCGTTCATCACGTTGTGCCGACCGATGACGAGGTGTTCCAGCTCAGGCCAGTCGGACGGGTCGAGTTCCCATGCGCGGATCACGTCCGCCGCTGCCGTTGCCGCAGTGTCGTAGCAGGCACGGTAGTCCTCAATGGACTTGAAATGCTCCGGATGGTCGAAATCTATGGACGTGATGACGAGGGTATGAGCACGGTAAAGTGCCAAAGTGCCGTCCGATTCGTCCGCTTCCACAACTATAGGACCTGTCCCCTCGCTGGCGACCGGCATGTCTCCGGTCTCGCCGCCGATGCACCATGAAGGGTCTGTCCCCAGGGCTTGGAGCAGGCGGGCGGTGAATGTGGCTGTGGTCGTCTTGCCGTGTGTGCCGCAGACAGCGATGCCGTCCGAGGCGTTCACAAGCTCGGCGAGGACCTCTCCGCGGTAACGTATGCGGATTTGAGGGGACAGACCCTTCGTGGACTGAGGGGACAGACCCTTCGCGGCGGAGAGTTCGGGGTCGGACTGCGGGACGGCGGGCGTGACGACGAGCTCGTCGATGCCGGCAAGATGGGAAGGGGAATGTCCGAGAGCGACGGGTATGCCGTTTGCCTCGAGCCAGCGGGTGCGGGGGGTGGCGTACTTGTCGCAGCCGGTTACGTCGTGGCCGCGACGCTTCAAAAGAAAAGCGACGCCGGCCATGCCGACGCCGCCTATTCCCTGGAAGTGAATCCTTTTCACAGCAAGATAGGATTCCCGCGCTTGACGAACTGGATGGCCATGCCGAACGGATCGCGCAGCATCACCATGTCGAAGCCTTCCTTGTGGACGGTCTCAAGCAAGGTAGCGCCGGCGGCCACGAGGCGCTTTGCGTCTGCGTCGACATCGTCGGAAAGGAACGCTATGTGCATCGCGAGCGGCGACGTGTTCGCCCAGTCTGGAACCGGGGCTGCAGGGTTGTTGTAGAACTCGATTGCCATCTGGCCGGTGGAGTCCACGATGAACGCGGGGTGCACCTGCTTGAACCCGAGGTTCGCGCACCACCAGTCCATGAGTTTCTGGGGCTCGGCGACGTTGTAGCCGATGTGTTCGAGCTTCATGGCGATCAGCCCTCGGCCTCAAGCGCGGCGTCCACGGCGTCCGACGTCTCCATGTTGGTGTAGACGTCCTGCACGTCCTCAAGGTTCTCGAGCATCTCGACGAACTTGTTGATGGCCTTGGCGACGGCGACGTCGTCCACGGGCGCGGTCATGTTGGGGATGAGGGCGCGCTCCTCGGAGTTCTCCTCGTCGACCGCGATACCGGCGCCCTTGATGGCCTCGAGCACGGTGGTGAAGTCGGAGGGCTGGCACTTGACGGTGAAGCCGCCGTCCTCGGAAAGGACGTCTTCGGCGCCGGCCTCGAGGGCCACTTCCATCACCTTGTCCTCGTCCAGGCCGTCGGCCGCCGGAATCATGATCTGGCCCATGCGGTCGAAGAGGCGGGCGGCGCTGCCCTGCTTGGCGAACTCGGTGCCGTTCTTCTTGAACACGTTGCCGACTTCGGCG
>CAMPAF010000002.1 GCA_946631535.1 uncultured Verrucomicrobiota bacterium | reverse complement strand
AGCCTTCGTGGACCACGGAGAAATCGTGCCCTTGCGCGGCGACACGTAGAAGCGGAGCTCTAAGTTGGTAGTTGGCAGTTGGCAGTTGGCAGTTGCCGGAGCAGGGCCGCTAAATCCACCACCTGGCTGAAGGGTTTCACCGAGGTTGCCGCTCGTCTGCGAATTCAAAAGCGCGGCGGCGCGCATGAGACTCTCCGGCGGCACACCGACCCCGTCCTCGGACTCGACCGCATACACCCAGCGTGCGCGCAGATCCGCCCGTTCCAACCCCGGAACGAGTCGTCCCATGGCCTTCTTCAATGCATCCATGCGGAACGGGGAGAACGCCTCCGTTCCCAAAAGCAAAAATGGTTTCATGTCAATCAGCTTCCTGTCTTGAAATTAATCGGCTTCCTGTCTTGAAATTGGAGAGCGTATTATACCATATTTCCCCGACGCGGAGCGTCCGATGGCTCATAGGCCAATGTATTTTCGGATGCGAGATGGGAAAGATTCAAGTGGATTCGGGAAAAGTGGCTTTGATGGAGGCGAGATGCGGGCATGAAAAAGCCCCGTGCAAGGGATTTGCAAGGGGCTTTGATTGGGCTTTGAGGATGGCTTTAAGGGTCATTTGATGTTGATCTTGATGGCACCAAATGAGGCGTAGTAAGCGGCATCATAAACCAGACGAACACCGACAGATGGGATCGGCACATAGACCAGATCGCCGTCGAAGCCCAGGAACCGACGCACGGATGGAGGAGAAGCAAGCTGCCGGAGAAGACGGCGACGGTGCGTGTCCAGGATATGGAAGAGCGCCAAGAGGGTATCCGATGGACAATCCATCCAGATGCCGGACACATCCGAACCGCATGGTATGCACGCCTGTTTGATGACGCCTGCAAGGTACTCCGCAGCCGCTGTCGAACCCGCCGGCGCTCCCTTCAGCTGCATGATCTGAGCCGCGCAGATGCAGACAAGACGGGACAGACGCTCGGCTCCCGCCGTCGCGAACTTCCCCGCCGCTCCGTAATCCCCGGCATCGACCGAGAACCGCAGCATCACCTTGTCGAAGTCCGCCGTCCGGTTGAGCGCCTTGACGCTCGATACGCCGCACTCCTCGCTCATCACTCTCTTGCGGTACGTCTCCAGTTCCTCGCCGACCTCCCGCGCCGCCGCCGTAGCCGCGCGCCAGTACGCCGCCAGCTGCGGCTTGGTAAGCGATGTGTCAGCCATGGGACCCCTTCCTTTCCATGAATTCGAACTTAAGCTGCTGTATGCCCGTACGCTTCTGGCGCGGCTTGAATACCTTATTCGGATTGTCAGCCGCGATCTCGTTGAAGAGCCACGTCTTGCACGTGTTGGGGCTCTTCGGCCTATCGATGTATTTATCAAGCTCATCACACCACCAGTCTCCGTCCAACGTGAACACGCAGTAGGAGCAGTACCGGCATTGATGTCTCGTGTCAGCCATTGGACGCCTCGCTTTCGGCGGTGGCTTGAACGACGACCAAATCAAGAAGGAGTGCGAGCTGGAGTTCCTTTCTCGCTCCCTGGGAATCCTCCCACCCCGGCAAGAGATATATGGCGTCGCAATCTGCCAGAATTGCCAATTCCTTACTGACGGCCTCCGCGAGCAAGGTCGGCGAGTTTGCAAGCTCTTCAGCGGTGCCGTACTTCCCGCCAATGCATACAGGATTAGCCGTTAGCCACCCCTGCTTAAAAAGCCTATCGGCGGCCTCGTTGAAGGCGGGATAGTTAAAATCCGGAAGTCCCTTCATCGGTCCGGCAATATAGATGCTTGGATATGGTTTCCTAAGCTTCTCTTTGGCTTCTAATAAATTCATCATTCCACCTCGCTTTCGTCTGGGATGTAGTAGCGGCCCCAGTTCTGTGGTGGACGAACGCCTGGGGGGAGTGGGATCGGACCATTCGCCGTTCGCTTGGCGAAGAAAGTTGCACATGCAGCGACATTCTCCTTCTTCCCGATATAATCCCGGAACGCCTTTTCCGTAATGCCTGTCACGTTTCCAACGCCAATCTCCTTTTGGTTTTTGGCAATGCACCAGACAAAATCCGAAGCCCCTTGAATTTTCAAGGCGAGATACACCTGTCCCGTGATCGCGCTGACAGGGGCCGACTCATAGAGCCACACCCATCCCGGAACTGGTGGTGGTGCCTTGCGGAACTCCCAGCGCTTCTTTCCAGAATAGATGGCCTCGGCATACTTCGGCTTGATGGCCATGATAATAATGCGTTTCTTCTTCATCATCGTCTTCTCCTTGTTGTTGAATTAAATCACAGCTTCAGCTTCTGCTGAGGCTCGAAGCGCGCCTTGAGGCGCATGTAGATCGAGCGCAGGTAGTCCTCCTTCGGCAACGGGTCGGCCAGCTTCGCGAAGAACTCGCGCGTCGCCTTGTCACCGTGCCGAAGCTTGCGCAGCACGTGCTCAAGAGTCGGCAGCAGCTTCGTCTCAAACAGCGCGGCGTAGTTCGTGGAGGTCGCCAGCCCGAACTCCTTGCGGAAGCCGGAGAACACCGCATGGGTGCGCGCTCGCGCCTGGCATGTCAGCCGGAGGTTGAATCTCGCGGGACGGTGAAGCGATCCCGTGTTGGTCGGGAACTGGTCTTCGGTGTAGGTGTGCTTGCATTTGCTCATGGGTGTCTCCTGTTTTCTCGTTTGTTGTTAGTCGTTAGTGTTTGGCGCGAGCCTTCATCTTCCGGCATCCGGGGCAGTACCCCCAGTAGCCGACGAATGACGGATCGTAAAACTCACAGTCGCAGAGGTAGCACTTGTGCCAGCCATAATTCATGGATGCCTCCTTACTTAACCTGCTCGTCGGCGATGGGCTCGATCCAGAACTCGTCCGTCTGCTCCATCGAGATCTCGTACTCGTCCAGCACGGCCTTCTTGGCCTGCGCCTGGGCGACGACAGCCGGATCCTCGCTCTTGATGTCACGGAACACCGCCAAGATTGCCTCCTTGTCAACCTCCGGCTGGTTCCGCACGAACTGCTTGAGCTTGTCGATCCCGTCGAAGATGAGCCCGAGCGCCTTCCACGCGACCTTCCGGAACCGCCCCGCCTTCGTGACCGTCGGCAGACCCAGCCGCACGCCGAAGTTCGCCAGCTTCGTGGACCCGCTCCGCCGCCCCGGCGCGCACAGCTCGCCCGCGTGCGCCTCGAAGTACGGAGCCGCGCGCTCGTGCGCCGCCTTGATGTCCGCGTCCAGCACCTTGATCTCCGCGCCGTACTTGTCATCGAGCGCCTGATGGCGCTCCTTGAGCGCCGCCACGAGCTTCTCGCGCGCCACGCAGCACTTCGCCGCCGTATCGACGGCCTCCTCGAACTCGGCGCGCGTCGCGCACGCCACAACTTTCGTTGCCTTTATCCTTGCCATGTCGTTTCTCCTTTGTTGTTTGTTGGTTGGAAATCAGTACTTCTCCTGCTCCATGTGCTCCAGCGCGAGATAGCCGTTCGCAACCCGGCGGAACGCGTCCCACGTCAGCTCGGCCTTGCGCTTCTTCGTCACCGCGTAAGCCTTTTGCAGATACTTGAGGAACACCCCAAGCCCCCGCGTCGCGATCAGGCTCTTGATGGCCCGCAGATCCTCGCCCGCCGGCAGCGGCAGCTCGAACGTCCGCGCGATCGTGTTGATGTCCCTCACCGGCGGCGCATCCGGCAGCACCACCTTCACCACGCCGCGCCGCCGCAGCTGGTCGAAGAGCAGCCGGTTCTTCCCGCCCTCAAGCCCGGAAAGCCCCACCTTCGTGGCGGACATCACAAGCCCGCACCCCGTCCGGTCGTAGATCTCCCGGATGAACTCCATGATCTCCTTCGCCGAGAGGTCCCCCGTCGTTTCGAGCGCCAGATGGAACTCGTCTATTATCAGAAGGTTGTAGCGGTTGAGGCTCCCAAAGATCGCGTCCTCAAGCGCCCAGCACTTCGTCGCCTTGATGCCGTTGTTGAAGTGCCGCGCCAGCTCCCGCACGAACCGCGCCTTCGTCCACTGCGACCCCATCCGCAGATAAACCGTGCGCCCGTGGTTGTGGAGACGCTGGTACTCTAAGAGCGCCGTGGTCTTCCCGATCTGAGACGCCCCGTAGATGAACGCCGGCATCCCGTCCCCTAGCGCCGCGTCGCAAGCCCGGAACACCGTCTGCTTCACCTCCGTCTCGATGATGCCGATGTTCTTCTTCTGCGACTCCTCCAGCTCGATCTTCTTGAACGCCCGGATCGTCCGAACGATGTTCGCCCACGACGAGCACCGCCCGTCCTTGTACACCCCGTACAGCCCCCGGAAAAGCTGATACAGCGTATTCTTGTCGTACTCGCCCATCTTCGCGGCGAGCGCCGCCTCGTTGAGCTTGTTTTCGACGGCGTAGGAATACAGCCAGAACACCTCCTCGCCGTCCTCCTCGCTCACCTGCCCGCGCACGACGGCCTGTGCGATCGCCGCCCGTACCTGGTGCGCCGGAAGGTTGATCCCCCGCACGATCACCGCGCTCGGCCTTTCGCCCGGCACCTTCTCAAGCCCCGGCAGCTCCGCCGCCGTCGGCTCCATCGTCTTCGTTTCTGTCTTCATCATGTTTCTCCTTTTGGTTGGTTAATTGGTGGCGGGGGGTCTCGCGAGGTTACTACCACATACCCTACAGGCCTCCCCGCCGAAATTCACACCGCATTCAGCTCCCCGATGAAATTCAGCGCGTCGGCATTGTCTGCTATCTCTGCGCCCTCAGAGTCCTCTGCGTGAGATAAATCCGCCGCCCCATTCAGCTCCTCGAAGCTGTACCCATCGCCCGTCGGCTTCGGACCCTGCGCCGCATCCTTCATCACGCGCAGGTTCCACGCCATGCGCTCGGCGCGCGCCTCGGCCTCCGCCTGGTGCCGCCCACGAACCGGCAGCACCTTCGCCGCCAGGTCCGCCGACTGCTCGCCCATCTTGACCTCGATCGCGTGCCGGTCATACGCAGCGGCCCGCGAATAGAGCGGGCACGTCCCCATCGTGTGGCCGTCCGCGCCATCGACGAGCCAAATCTTCTCCGGCATCATCGGATTGAAAAGCGCAAGCAGCTTGCGCCCCGCCGGAAGCGCCTGCACCCAACCCGCGTGATTCTTCGCCGCCGCCCGGTACAGCATCTCGTCCCGCCCGTACAAGAGCTCGTTCCGGAAGCCTATCAGACCGTTCCCCCTCACCGTCACCTCGATGGCGTCCTTCTCCACATCCATGAAGTGCGGCAGATACCACTCGTCCACCTTGACGATCTCGCCGCTGCGCAGTCCCTCCTGGTACGCCTCGAAGCGGCTCATCGGACGCACCCGCCGCAAGGCCGGGTCCCTCCCGATCACGGCGGCGATGGCGCGCGCGCCCTCCGGGTCCTCCTTGCCCATCTCCAAAAGCTCCGCCGCCGTCCGCCACTCGTTGCTCGTCGCGCTCAGCCGCCATTCCTGCATGACCTTCCCGTCCCATCCTTCAAGCCTATGCTCCGGATCCCGCATCAGCTGGTCCTCGATCGTGCGGAACGCCTCCTGGTACTCCGCGAACGTCATCAGCCCCGCCTGAAGTTTCAGTGCGAACTCCTCCGGCAGCTTCGCCGCCGCCGCCATCAGCCGCTCCTCGTACTTGACGAGCGCCGCCTGGCTCTCGTGAAGATGCTCCGCATCGCGCCCCCGGCTCCCGAGCAGCCCCGCCGTCCGGTTGTGAAGGATGTTGTGCGCGCCCTCGCAGAGCGCCTTCATCCGGAAGTTGCCGCCGCCGTTCCCGATGAACAGCCCGGAATGGACCTGCTCGCTCAAGATGCCGCTCCGCCGGATGGTTATCAGATTCCCCATCCCTGGTATCGCCCGTATCTGCTTCTCCACGTTCGCCCGGATCGCCGTGGTGCCATGCTCCACGATGTCCTCGATGCCGCCCCGATGGAAACCCCGCACAATGTGATCGTACGCGAAGAGGAAACGGAACTGCTGCTCCTTCAGGTTGTCACGCACGCCGTCCGCGCGCTCGAACCTCGGCTTCATGATTGAAGAACATTTAAAGCCGCTTGCAACATCATACCCGGCGAACTCCAACGGCTGGCACACCTTCCCGCCAACCATGATGTCCGTGTTATGCCAAACGTCGTCGTACTCCACCTTCGCCAGCACCGGCAGACCTACCCGCGAAGTCAGCACCGGCAGCAGGAACCGCTGCGCCGCCTTCCGCCCGCGACGGCTTGACGCAATGTTGAAGCAATAATTCGGATCCGCCTTCGCGACAGCCTGGAGGTTGGCGTAGGTCGCCCCGTGCGGCGTCCAGTCCCACGGACACTCCTCCGGCACCGGAACGCCCGGCCGCTCCTTCCGCCACACGTCGCGCCATGTCCCCACGCTCCCCGCCATCACCGCGCCCTTGCGGAAATCCGCCATCATTTCACGGTACCCGCCCATGGAGGTGTTGCGGTCGTTCTCGATGTAGGTCATGTAGCACTCTACCCACGGGTTGCGCCCGTTCATCGCCCGGCAGCGGCGGCGATCGATGAGCGCCCCGTCACCGTGCTTCTGGTAGGCGTAGAATTTGTTCCGGATCGTCGCGTAGGGCGCCACGCCCTGGGCCGCCTTCTGCATCATCAGCCGCACCCGCATCTTGGCCGGTGCCGCCTCGATCTCGATCATCAGGTCGCGCCACTCTACGGCCTCGACCCGCGCCTTCATGCTGCTCACGGCAGCAAGCCCTTCGTATGTCGTAAGTGTGTTCATATCATAACTCGCTCTGCTTGAGATCTCCGTCATTGTAGCGCACGCTTCCGCCACCCATCACCGGAGCGCCGCGCCAGCCGGCGGCGATCGGATGTGCCTTGTTGTGCGCCCGTATCTGCGCGTAGCTCTTCGGGCTGCGCTTGTCATCCTTCCTCGTGACGTGCCGGCCGAAGATCCTGATGTATTCCTTCACGCCCATTCCGGCGGCTTCGGCGAGTGCCTTCTTCTTGGCGTACCACTCCGCTTTTTTACGCCTCTTCACCTCCTCGATGGTGAGGCCGAGCCGTTTGGCCTCAAGCGCGTGCTTGAGCAATCCACTGCGAGTCAGGCGCTCCACCTCCTCGATCGTGACGCCAAGCTCCTTGGCCTTCGCCTCGCGCTTCAGGAAGCAGTGTTTCCGGTGCGCCATCGCCGCGCACTCGCCCGAGCAGTACTGAGCCTTCCCGTGCTGCGTCTCAAATTCGCACTTGCACCATTCGCAGATCTTCTTCATTCCTCGCCTCCTTCCTCTTCCGCGCGCTTCCACGCCGCCTCGATGCGATCGAGGACGCCCTTGCGAAATGTGTGGTAGGTAAAGGCCACTCTCGCGCATCCTGGCATGCCGTGAGCATATCCGCGCCACTCTTTAAGAATGTCCGGAATCGTCTCATATCCGTCTCCCATGGCTCAGTCCTCCTGTCTCCTAAGCGTCTTGCTCTTTCCCGCCCCACGCCCAGGCGGCGAGCTTGATCGCCGCCGCGCTGAACCAGATCATCCCGAGACAGCCGGCCGCCGCCATGCGGATGTCTCCGCAGGCGAGGCCGAAGTGCCCCACCCGCGCGCAGAAGATCGCCGCGACCACCGCCGCCGCGAATGCCCAGAAACCGAGAATGTAGTTGATTGCTTTCATGTCAGTTGGTAGTTGGTAGTTGATAGTTGGTAGTGGTTAGTCGTTAGTTGAAGCCGCCGCGTCGGAGCTGCTTGCTGATGGCGAGCTTGCGGGGCTTCTGACCGGCGTTGTGCATGATGTTGTGGAAACATTCGACGAGCGCCTTCATGCGCGGGTTGCCGCGCCGCAGCTTGAACTTCCAGCCGCCTTTCACTGCGCAGCCTCCGTTCCGTCCGGGCGAGCGTCAGCAAGCGCAGCAGCGGCCTTCTCGGCGCGCCTGGTGTGATTCTGCTTGATCTTCATAAATCTGCTCACAATCCCGTTCCGGATAAACTTGCAGTACAGCGCCGCCGTCGCTCTTCCGCCGAGTATTGTTCCCATGATCACCGTCTCGCCCTGCTTGATGCCATTGAACATCCAAATGCGACCGTCGGTCGTTCTCGCCGTCACGGTGACGGCGAGATTGTCGTCGATCGCGTAGCTCACCAACTTGCCCACGCCGGCAAAGTTCCCGATGGCTTTCTTCTCTTCCGGCTCCCCGACCCGCACCATCTCCGGCGCATTGGGGTCGAGCGGCTTCTCGCACCCTGCAACAGGCACCCTGCTCTCTGCACCATACTTGGCGCGCAGCTCGTCCATCTGCTTCTCGTACCACGCCCATTCATCCTCGAACGCCAGCGTGCCCGGCTTCGGGCGCATCGCCTTGCGGATATTCACCACCTCAGCGCCTAAGTGGCGCCATGCGGCCGAACCGTCTCCCTCCGGCTGGTTGGCAAGCGCAGCCTCCGCGATCGCGGCGACATGCTTCAGAAGCTCCCGCATCCGCTGGTTGCTCGCCGGAAGGTCGATTATCGCCTTGGTCTTTCCAGTTTCGTCACTCATCATCATTACCGCCTTTCCGTTTAGAGATCCTTAATAACCCGCTCGAACGTGACCGTCTCGCGGCCGCCGCCGAAGCGGTTGCATTTCTTGATTTCGGCTACCACGTACTCCATGAAAAGTTTCCTGTGGTAGCAGCAGTCGCCGGTAATGCTGAGCATCACATGCTGGCCGAGCGTAAAACGCCCAGCCTTGAGATCGGATGTCTCGCGCGCGTTCGGCAACTCCTGGCCGTTCCTGTTTAGTGTCACTCTCTTCATCATCATTGTTTCTCCTTTTTGGTTTTTACGCACCAAGCACCAGGCACAAAGCACCAGGCACAAGGCACATTTAAATCGCGTTTATCCTGCTCTTCAAGAAGCTTAAAAAGCTGCTTCTCAGGATCATGTACCGCCTTTTCACGTCATTCCCGGACTGCACCGGCAGCACCGTCAGCGCGCCCGAGTCGATCCAGCGGTACACATTGCTCACGGAGAAGCTCTTCCCGTTGTTCGAGAAGATGCGGTCGAAGCACAGGCAGATGTCGCCCGGCGTGATGTACGGGTTCTGCGGAAGGTTGTCGAGGAACGGCTTCAGCTCCGTCACCCCCGCGAAAACCTTCCGGTCCTCCGCCTCTATGAACATATCCGGCTGCATAGTCACTCACTCCGCTTCGCTTCGTTTCGTTAGAATGTAGAATGTAAAGTGTAAAATGTAAAATGATTTGTCGGCGCGAAGCCCCATTCTACATTCTACATTTTACATTTTACATTTTCACTCCCATCTGCTCCTTCAGCAACTTCGTGAGCTCGAAGAGGCGACCGTGGCACACCTCCGCGTCCTTCGGCGGCAGAAGCGCGATCGCGTCCTTCACCGTGCGCTTGTCAAGCTCCGACATCAACCGCGCCCAGATCGCCCGCGCCGCCTCCTGCTTCGAGATCTTCGGCAGCATGTTCCGTTCCCCATTCCCCGTTCCACGTTCCCCATTCTTCTTCATGAAATCGAAATACATCTGCTCCAGCTTCCGCCTGCTCGTCGCATCCTCAAAAATTGCGTCGCGCTTCTCAATAATCTGCGCATCCACCTCCACCGTCTCGCCGCTCGGCTGCGTGACCTCGCTCTCGCCCAGGAGCGCCGCCGTCGCCATCGCGCCGCCGCCCAGCATCGATACAGCACGCTCCGCCGCGTACTTGTAGTTCATCGCAGCCGTGTAGCTGATCGCCGGGCAGTTCTGCTCCAGCCAGCCTTTCAGCCCTTCTCCGCCGGAAGTGCCGCGCTGCCCATTTGTAGCGCCGCCGCGCGACTCGCCGAGGTACTGTTCCCAGAGAATCAGCATCGCGCCGAACTTCACCCGCTCCCGGAAGCTCGCGCGCTCCGCCGCCACCACGATCGCGTACTGGTCCATCAGCTGCTTCGCCGTCGCCGCGTCAGATGGTTGGTGGATTGGAGGATTGGAGGATTGTGTGATTGGAGGAAGCCCACTCACCACGACCGTCGCCTTATTCGATTTAGTCTTCTTCATTGTCTATTCCTTTTTATCGCGCCGTAGCCCGGAGGGCGTAGGCAGATGTGGTATAATTAAAGCTCATGGAAAAATCAGCGTTCGACTGGATCGCCCTCTGCCTGGGAATTGCGGGCTTCTGCCTCAGCGTCGCCAACACCGTCTCGAGCTGGCTTGCGAACCGCCCACGACTTCGGATAACCGCAGATGTGGTGCGCGGAAAAGGGCAGACAGTCATACTCGCCCTTACGGTATTCAACAATGGTGTCCGGAGTGTTGGCATCACTTCCGTCGGCCTTGCGTGGCGCAGGCTTCTTCCCTTCGGCCACAAATCCTTCATGTCGGAGAAAGTCAAGAAGAGCGTAGAGCCGGGGGCATTTGTCGAGGCCATTCTTGCAGACGTTCCAGCAGGCGTGGACAGTGATGCACTCTGGGGCCGAAGAGGGCTCCGTCTTTATGCGACGCTCGGGGACGGAAGGATCGTAGAAGGAATCAATCTCAGCGATCTCGATTTTGGCCCCGCACGGGAGTATTGCAAGCGTACCCCTCCACCCCTCGCATAGAAACTTCTCCTTCGGCCTTGGAGGTGCAGGGAGCCGAATCTCGCATTCGCGGCGCGTGGCAAATCTCATTCCCAAGAGCTTCGCCACATCTTTCCCGAAGATAATCACGGCCACACCCGCAATAATCACAATCACAATAATCTCTTCCATAATCTCTTCCATCGCTGAATCCTTTCTACACGTTCTACACGTTCTGCACGGTTACTGATAAATGCCCTGATTGCCCATGCGGTATCCTTCGTCAATCGAAAGCCAGCGTCTGGCAATACGCCGTTCCTCTTTCGTTCCAGTCTTCGCAATCCTCTCGATATGCGGGCGAAGCTCATCGATGTGCTTCTGAATCTCGGCTCTCTCCGCCTTGATATTCTCTATCACCTTATTCATCGCTGAATCCTTTCTACACGTTCTACACGTTCTACACGGCTAAATCAAAGATTCGGGTACACCGTTTTGTCAGCGACAACGGCATTGATGATTACCTTGCAGTCGTCAGCGTCCAAAACATGGAGCATCTGGTGCGATGGCCCATTGCCCCTATCGAAGATTTCCACCATTGCCCTCGCCAGTGCATCTGCTTTCGCATTCAGCTTCTTGTTAAAAGTCGGCTTCATATCCTTCAACCTTTCAACTTTTCAACCTTTCAACTTTTCAACTACAACTCGCTGCCGTCAAGGCGGCGAGTGACCCCGCACGCGCGAAGCGCCCGCCGCAGCCGCGCGCTCGGCTGGCGCTGGCCCTTCATCACATATCGGATGTGCTCCGGCGTCACGCCGCACTTCCGCGCGCACGCCTTCACACCCGCCAGCCTCTGTTTGATCACGATCATCGGCTCTTTCATTCATCGCTCCTTTTTGTTATACTTCTGACTGTTTGAAAAAAAACATGGCGCGTATTATACACCAATAGTGTGAATGATGCAACACCAAAAGTGAGAAAATTTTTATGGAACATTTTTGTGATAGATTAAAGGGGCTTCGCGGTGAAAAGTCACAAGCGGAGGTCGCGCGTTTGCTTGGAGTAAAGCAACAAAATTGGGCAAGATGGGAGAATGGCGTCGTGTTCCCAGGTGCGGAAACATTACACCATATTTGTACCACCTTCCATGTATCAGCCGATTGGCTTCTTGGCCTGTCGGCTTCGCCGCCAGCGCAGCCGGATCGCAAAGTAGGCGATCTCAAGAAGGCTATCATCACCCTCTTGAAGGAGTACTGAAACACCATTCAAAGATCAAAATACACCGCGGTGGATTTTGAAACCAAAACCACCCACCGAAAGGAACTGAAGATGAAGGAAAGCAAACCAGTCAACGAATCACGGGACACGGTACCGCCTCCGGTCGGGCTTCCCAACTCGCGCGATACCGTACCGCCTCAAACCGGCGGCAAGAAAAGCACCGGAAAAGACAAGAAATGATACGCGCGCACAAGATGCCGCCGGAAGTGTGATATAATATGCGGCATGGAAACCGAAGACCTTCACCGTCAATTTACCGATCACCAGTTCTCATGCTACCGCTCTTCACGCTACTGGGCGGCGCGTGAGATCTTCTGGCGTTTCATCGACCATCTCTGCAAGCTGCTGATCTTCGTCACGTCGGCGGGCGCGGTGTGCATCAAGGCCATTGGCGGAGATCCCGCCGCCATCGGATGGATCGCCGCCGCCGCGCTTTC
The DNA here is from genome assembly GCA_946631535.1 of uncultured Verrucomicrobiota bacterium. The sequence continues at coordinate 23,258 of CAMPAF010000002.1, read as the reverse complement.
GGCCTATATCCTGGAATCGTTCGCCGTGCAGGGCAAGATCACCTTCGCGTCTCGCCAGTGCCAGCGTTACGTCACGGTTCTCATGCTCTTCCCGATCGACGAGAGCGAAGAGACGCCGGCGCTGCTCAAGCGCATCCGCAACGAACGTCTCATGGTGGAGAAGGATGAGACCATCCTGCTTGAATGTCTCGATGTGTTATGCCACAACAAGGAATGCGTGGCGGAAGGCCGGCCGGAGGATGCGATCCCGCTCACCTGGTTCCAGCGTTGGATCGGCTGCTACCTTCCCTTCAGCTTCAAGAGATCCACCTGACGCTCCCACTGAACAACTAACGACTAACAACTAACGACATTAACGCCCCTTGCAACGACCTTGCAGGGGCGTTTTTTTGTTTCTCAACCGAGCGAAATACACGGCCGTGTATTTCGCTCTTTTTTCGCCGTGTTGGGCGTGTTGGCACCTTTCGCCGCCCCCATGAAACAGCAAGGCCTCCGGTCTCCCGGCGGCCACACTCTCAATCTAAATCATCAACCTTTACTATTGCATTATTGAAGCACTCTTCGATCATGTCTGGAGGCTCCTTCACATCAATGCAACCTCGTTCACAGAATATCACAGATCCCCCTTTCAATCCCGGCATCACGGAAACGATCTGAAGAGGGTTGATCATGATTGGCTTAGGCTCTTTGCCGCTCACCGCAGTGGCCTTGATGAATGAAAGTGAGTATGTCATTTCTTCTTCCCTCCTAAGATTCTGTGCACGGCCTCTGCCATCGTTCCTGGCATGGCGCGGAGACGGTCGGCGTCCTCGGCATAGATGCGCACCTTCTCGGTTTCCTTCCGATCCACGCCCGCCCAGCGGGCGGCGGCCCCTGCTCGCCCGGCAGCAGCGCGCACCTTCGAGAGCTTCGAGCGCTTAGGCATTGGCCACCTCGAACCATGCCAGGCTTGAAGATTCATCTGAAGCGATCCATTTCAATCCTTCCGGCCATCCAGGGGAAGTCGTCATCAGATCGGCCACGGCCTCTGAATTGATCCAGCGAACGGGCCCCGTCAGCTCCACGCAGATCTTCCCGGCGTATTCGCCTTCATCCTCGATGTAAGCAGACATCGTGACATGGCCCACGCATGAGTCGCTGTCGATCTCATAGTTGATGGCATTGATCGCCTTTACAATCTCGTTCGTCTTCATCGTCTTTTCTCCTTTTGTTTTTGCGTTCTTTCGGAGGAGGCCCATCCTCCCCCAAAAGAAAACACCGCGAATGATATCATATTTGCCTGTGGGGGTCAAGTGGCAAAATGATTTTTTTCGCGCCTTGTTTTTCGCCCCTCCCACTACCAACTATCAACTACCAACTACCAACTATCAACGACCTTGCAGGGGCGTTTTTTTGTCCTCAAATTTTAGAAATACACCATGGTGTATTTTTCGCCGCGTTCGCCGTGTTGGGCGTGTTGTCACCTTTCCCCGCGTTCCGTTTCCCGCGTGCCGGCTTTATGAAATAATCCGCGCCGTTTCACGACCTCATCATCGTGACTCCTTAGCGTACGGCGGGCCGGCGTCGAAAGGGGGCTGAAAAGCCCCCGCCGTCCAAAAGGAAACGGAATGGAAAAGAAAAGCATAGCGGAATTGATCGAGACGGCACGCGAAGCCGGGCTAATGGGCCTTGACTTCATCCGGACATTCACGCTCGAAGAGCTGGAGCGTGGCTACAACGGCATCGGGCCGGAGTTCCTGCCCGCCATCGTGCGCGCTAAAATTTCAAACTGGCTTTCGCTGTTCGGTCCGGCCGCCGTGATCCACGACATGAGGAATGAAATCGCCGACGGTACGCGGGAGGCGTTCCTTTTTGCCAACCGCGAATTTCTCTTCAACTGCCTTTCGCTCGCCGATCACGCCTATCCCCAAGATGGATCAAAACACGACCGCGCACGCAACGTGGCCATGGTTCTCTACCGTTTCGTCAACGCCGAGAAATTCGGATGGCGCGCGTGGCTCGAAGCCCACGAACGATATCTTTCCCGCCAGGGCCTCCGCCCATCAATCCAACGCGACGAGCGCTGCTGAAAATCACTCGAGTCCTTCAAAAAGAACTGCGACAGGTACAGCGGGATCCTCTTAAAACCAACAACCAACCCGCCTCCGCCGAAGGCTTCGGCGCGGCAAGCCAAGAAAGGAAAACAACAATGCACAAACTCCTCACAATCACCGGCCTCGCACTCATGGGCGCAATGCTCATGCCCGGCTGCACCTCCACCAAGATCGAGTACGAGCAAAACGACAAGGGCGAGACCAAGTACAGCCTTTGGCACAACGACCACTGGCTGAAGACCAACGCCGAGCGGATGGAAGGCGGCATGGACAAAGAGGGAAAATTGAGCTGGCAGCTTGCCGGCTTGAGCACCTCGCCCTCCGAGGAATTCAACCGCACGATGCAAACTTACATGGGCGCGATTGTGAGCGCCATGCAGATCGTCGCCGCCGCCTACAACCCCTCCGCCTCCGCCGCCCTGAAGAATAATGTAAGCGCAAATCAGAGCGACGCCACCAAGAGCGCAAGCGCCGCCACCACGCAGCAATCCGCCGCCGCCACGCCCGCAGCCACCACAAATGCCACGGAATGCGCCGACTGTATCGGCGGCACGGCAAAGTAATTCGCGAAGCCCCTTAAGAGTTTTGATCATACCATGGACGGCACTGACGGCATCACGATCGCGCTCGGCGCAACCACCACCGGCTTTCTGGTGAAGGAGCTGATCGCCTGGCTGCGCTCCCGCAACCAGCGCACGGAGATCTCGCCGACGCCACTGCCGGTAGAGGGCGAGATCGCGAAGAAGCAGAGCTTCGTGACCGTGGGCGAATGCAACCGCCGCATGTGCGAGCACGACCAGCGCCTCGCGAAGCTCGACGACGAGATCAAGCGCTCGAACGAGGCCGTGATCTCGAAGCTCGACGAGCTGGACACCCGCAACGAGGAGCGCGCGCAGCAGACGCACCGGCGCATCGATCCGCTCATCGAGGAGCTGGGCCGCGTGCGCGGCAAAATGGAGTTCATCGAGAACGCCGCCGTCAAGGCGACCATCGGAGGGAAGAAATGAGAGAAGCCGAGATCGAAAAAGCCATCATCAAGGTGCTGTACAATGTGGGCAACGTGTACATGCGCGAAAGCATCCTCGCCGAGGAGGTGGAGATCCTGCTGCGCAAGCCGCTCAACGGCGAGGATTTCCGCCGCGAGCTGACCGGCGCGCGCAACGCCGGGCTTGTCGTGAAGGATCTCGATTCCTTCGGCGAGCCAATCTACTCCCTCACCCCCGCCGGCGCACATGCCGCCCGATCCCTCCCCTAAGAGTTTTGCTCCTACCATGAATGGCATCCGATCAGATTCGTGGGCGGCGACGCTCGAAGAGGAGCAGCGCTGGGCGCTGTACTACAAGGCGCGCGGCCTCAAGTGGAACGAGGCGGCCGCGTGGGCCGTGAAGGAATACGGCATCGATAGCCCGAGCCGCAGCGCGTTCTACAGATTTTTGGACGCCATGCGTTCCCAGGAGAGCGCGCACCGTCTCGAACAGGCGAAGACCGCCGCCTTGGAAGCCGCCGCCCTCGCGAAAGGCGTGGCGCTATCCGATACCGAAACGGAAGAGGCCTACAAGCGCATGGCCGTGGAGCTGGCCCTGCGCACCGGCAGCGCCAAGGAGGCGCAGCGCTTCATCGAAATGGCCACCTCGCTCGCCGACCGCCGCCTCAAGCGCGAAGAGCTCTCCCTCAAGGAGCGCGCCCAGGAGACGAAGGATGAAGCCATCAAGCTCGCCCGCGAGAAGTTCGAAGCGGCCGAGAAGCGCCTCGCCGCCGTCGCGCAAGCGGTGAAAACCGCCAAGGCCAACGGCGGCGGACTCACCGCAGAAACACTCAAGAAGATCGAGGAGGCCGCAGGGCTACTGTAACCATGGGACGCGCCAAGGTCATACCGCCGAACACTCTTCTCCTGCCGTACCAGTCGCGGTGGGTGAAGGACCGTTCGCGCATGAAGCTGGCCGTGAAGAGCCGCCAGATCGGATGGTCCTGGGCAAGCGCGTATTCGATCGACCGGCGCAAGGCGATGAAGGACGCCACGCTCGACGCATGGATATCCAGCCGCGACGAGATCCAGGCGAAGCTGTTTCTCGATGACTGCAAAGCCTTTGCAAATATCCTCAACGTCGGCGCGCAAGATCTTGGCGAGCGCGTGATCGACGAAAAAGGCAACAGCGCGTTCGTGCTCCAGATGGCGAACGGTCTGCGCATCCATTCCCTTTCATCCAATCCAGACGCGCAGGCCGGAAAGCGCGGCGACCGCATTCTTGATGAGGCTGGTCTGCACAAGGATTTCAAGCAGCTCTACAACATCGCCTATCCGGGCATCACGTGGGGCGGCCAGCTTGAGATCTTCTCCACGCCGCGCGGCAGCGCGCAATACTTCTCTGTCCTCCTCAAGGAGATTCAGGAGGGGGGCAACCCGAAGGGCTTCAGCTTCCACCGCGTCACGCTTGAGGATGCGCTTGCGCAGGGCTTCCTCTTCAAGCTGCAGCAGAAGCTGCCGAAGGAAGACGAGCGTCAGGAGATGGACGAGCAGGAATACTTCGACTACATCAAGCGCGGCTGCGTAGATGAGGAGTACTTCAACCAGGAATACATGTGTCTCCCGTCCAATGACGAGACGGCCTTCATCACATACGATCTCCTTACGAAGTGCGCCGTGAAAGGCCACGCGGAGAATGAATCCCACGTGAAGATCGAGCTAAACAAGCTCGCCGGCGTTGGCGTAACCTACTGGGTGGCGGATGATCCGATCGGAAACGGCCCGCTCTACCTCGGCGTGGATATCGGGCGTCACAACGACCTCACCGTGATGTGGCTTGGCGAGGAGACTGGCGGCTGCTGCTTCACGCGCAAGGTGGCCTATCTCAGCAAGGTGCCGTTCCGCCGCCAGGAGAAAGTGCTGCGCGAAGAGTTCCTTGACCTTAAGAATCTCGTGCGCTGCTGCATCGACAAGACCGGCATCGGCGAGCAGATGTCAGAGAACGCCCAGGCCGACTACGGATCGAAGGTGGAGCCGGTGCGCTTCACGAACGAGGTGAAGGAACACATGGCCTTTGCCATCAAGAACGCGATGGAGGATGTCAATTTCCGGACGCCCGACGAACCGAAGACAGAGGGCGACTTCCGGAAGATCAAGAAGACGACGACGATCTCCGGAAACATCCGCTTCGACGGCGAGCGCGACGCGGACGGCCACAGCGACCGCTTCTGGGCCGGCGCGCTCTGCCAGGAGGCGCGAAGCAAGAAGTCACGCCCAGCCGCGTGGGCGCCCGGCATGGACGGCTCATCCATCGACAGAAGCCACTACTACCGAGGCCGCCACTAACCACTAACCACTAACGACTAACCACTATGTTCGGCATCTTAAAAAGAATTCCATGGTTCAAGCGCTCGGCGGCGCTGCCGCGCGGCACGGTCGCCATGGAGCAGCTCATGAAGGGCAATCCGCTCTGGGCGGCGAATCCCGATCGCATCACCCGCGCCGTCACGGCGTGGGACGCGGGCAACATCGCCGAGATGGCGCGCATCGTCTCCGCCTATGAGCTGCACGACGACACCGCGAAGATCGGCGTGAAGAAGCGCGACGCCTCCGTCGCACGGTGCGAACACTCCGTTCTAATAGAAGAGGGTGCCGAGAAGGATCCGCGCGCGCAGCTCCACAAGGATATCCTTGAGAAATTCTGGGCGTCCATCCGCGTGACGAGCGCGTTCAACCGCGCGGAAAAAGGCGGGATCCGGCTTCTCAAGAAGCAGATGATGTCGGCGCAGTCCATCGGATGGAGCTGCCACAACATCGTCTGGGACACGAGCGACCCGGCGAATATTAAGGCAACCTTCATCCACATCCCGATGTGGCACTTCGAGAATATCACCGGCGAGCTGCGCTTCAAGCAGCTGGCCACGGATTACTACGGCGTTCCGATGGCGGACGGCGAATGGCTGGTGAATACCGGCGACGCCATCGGCCCGGCTGTCGCGCTCGCCTGCTGCGCGAAGCGTCTTTCGCTCCAGGATTGGATGCTCTTCAGCGAGCGTGCCGCCACGCCCGGTCTCCTGGGCAAGACCAACGCCGCACCCGGCACGGAAGCCTGGCAGAAGATGACGGAGATGCTGCTTCGCTGGGGACGCGAGTGGAAAGGCATCGTTGACAAGGATTCCGACATCACCACCGTCTCGATGAACACCGGCGAGCCGCCCATGCCGAGACTGGTGGAGCGCATGGATCGCGCGATCGCGACGCTCTATCGCGGAGCCGATCTATCCACGCTCAGCAAGGGTGAGGGTATGGGCGCTTCGCTCCAGGGCGACGAGAGCGACATGCTGGAGGCCGATGACTGCGCCACGCTCGCGGAGTCGCTTCATGAGCAGGTGGATCGCTACGTGATCCGATACATGACCGGCGACGACACCCCGCTCGCCTACATCTGGATAGAGCCGGTCACGAAGCCGAATATCGACAACGAAATCAAGATCGATACCCACCTGATGCAATCCGGCATCAAGCTCTCCAAGCGCGACATGCTCCAGCGCTATGGCCGCACCGAAGCCGATCCCGCCGAGCCGGAAGATGCCGTTGAGTTCCAACAGCCCTCAAACGGGCTTGAAATGGGGTTTAACGCCCCCCTAAACGACCCTCGCCGCCTCCCAAACGACGCGACCCCTTTTAAAACTCGCCATACGGCATTTAAAAACGCGCGGGGCGATTTGGAGGTGCCACGGGGCGGATTTTCCGCCGAGCGCTCCTATGGGCCTTCTCGTGCGTCTGGCAGCGACTCACAAAAGCTGCTCGAAGCCGTCGCCCGCGATACCGCCCCGGCGGCGGATGTGGTGAAGCGCTTCATGGAGCTTTTGGAATCCGGAGCCACGGATGATGCCATCCGCGAACAGGCGGCAGCCATCATGCGCGAGCTGCCATCCCTCCTCCCGGACGATCCGGCCCTCGCCACCGTCATCCGCGACGCCATAACCGAAGCCTACGTCAACGCATCCCTCGACTCCCTGGCCGCCGCCGGCTCCGCCGCTCCGGCTCCCTCCATCCCTTCACCTTCCACCATCACCAATCAAATCTCCTAAGAGTCTTGCTCCTACCATGAAAGAACTAAAGCTCTACAACACCGCCCACCCGCTGGCCGATACCGGCAAGCCGATCTTCATTCCCTTCGGCGAATGGAAATACGACGCCACGCGCCGGCAGCGCCTCGACCGCGCGCACGGCGAGCGCATCGCGAACGAGCTCAACGCCCGCGTCGCGCGCGGCGATCCCGGCATCCCCGTCTATGCCGGCCATCCGGACGTGCCGCAGCTCGCGGCCCGCTATCCCGACAAGGGCGCGCTCGGCTGGGTGACGAAGATCGAGCTGGCCAACGAAAGCGGCAAGGAGGGCCTCGCCCTCACGGTGGAATGGGACCGCGACCCCGGCAAGGGCTTCAAGTGGTTCTCGCCGTACTGGTTCGCGAACGAGGTGGAGCGCGATGGCGTCACATATATTGTCTCGGAGATCTCTTCGATCGGCCTCGTCAACAATCCCAACATCCCCGAATTTCGCCTCGCCAACGAAACCCTCAACCCGCAGCCCTCGTCTCCAAGCTCTCCTAAGCGTCTTGCTCCTACCATCATCGAACTGGCCGCGAAGCACGACCGCCTCGCGAACGAGGCGAACTTCGACGAATCGAAGCACCCGCGCGCGAATGACGGTAAGTTCTCCTCGACTGGCGGCGGAGGAGGCTCTGGCGGCGGCTCTAAGCTGTCCGGCGGCAAGCGCACAAGATTTGTGGCGGACACAAACGACAGCCTGACAAATGCCAGGACGCGCATGCGCAATCGAATCGCTGAGGCGCGTGTCTTCAAGGCAGAGTCTGGAAAGTACAACAGCGACACGCTCAAGTCGGGCTTGAACGAGATAGCCGCAATACACGCGAGAGCAATCCGCTCCGGGCTCAAATACGACAGCGGCAGTCGCGCCTACACATTCTAATCTCACCAACCGCCCGCAAGGGCACAAACAAAGGAAACAACAAACATGGACATCAAAGAGATCATCAAGATCTTTGGCCTTGCGGACGACGCCTCCGAAGAGGATGTGCGCACCGCGATGAAGGCCGGCGCCCAGGCGATCGACGACCTGGCCGCAGAGCGCGCCCGCGCCGAATCGTCCGAGGCCGATGCGAAATCGGCGAAGGACGACAAGGAGAAAGTTGAGGTCGAGCTCGAGAACGAAAAGAAGGCGCACGAGGCCGTCAAGGCCGCGCTCGCCAACGAAAAGGCGCTGCGCGCCGACATGGCGCTCGACCGCGCCGTCGCCGAAAAGCGCATCGGCGAGACCGCGCGCGAGACGTGGAAGGCGCGCCTCGTCAACGAGGGCGACGCCGCCTACACCGCGCTCGCCAACGAAAAGCCGCTCTCCACGACCGACAGGGCCAAGGGCCTCGTCAACTCGTGCGGCGAAGGCAGCGACCACGAGAAGCGGCTTGCCATGGTCAATGAGATCATGGGCAAGGAGAAGGTTCCCTATGATGAAGCCTGGGCACGCGCCGAGAAGCGCGATCCCGTTCTCTTCGGAAAGTAATCGAATCGCGCAAAGCACTCTCCTAAGAGTCTTGCTCCTACCACCAACCAACTGAAAGGAAAACCACACATGAACGGAAAGCATCCCCACGGGATCCTCACATTCACGGCGGCGGCGGCCTGCGACAAGGGCGCCATCGTCAAGTTCACGGTCGAGACGGACGCCAACGGCGCTCCAACGATCACGCCCTGCACGGCCAACACGGACGCCGCGATCGGCGTCACGGAAACCGAGTGCGCCGCTGGCGACCAGGTCGCGGTCGGCATTCTCGGCAGCTATCCGGGCACCACGCTCGTGAAGGCCGGCGGCGCTGTCGCGGTCGGCGCGAACGTCTCGCCCACCGGCACGTCCGTCGATAGCGGCCTCTCCATCGGCGTGGCGCTCAATGCGGCCTCCGCCTCGGGCGATCTCATCGAGCTCGCGCACCGTCTGCCGATCTCCATCGGCTAAATTGTCCGGCGCAAGGCTCTCTCCTAAGAGTCTTGCTCCTACCACCCACTGAAAGGTAAAATCACAATGAATAAGATCAAGTACAACCTCGCGCCCCTCGGCATCATGCCCGCGCGCACGGACATCGCCCCCGGTCAGGTGGCGATGGCCAACTCCGAGCTGATGAACGACACGTTCTTCTCGGAGCCGCTCACCTCCTACGCCGTCGGCTGGCGCAGCGAAGACAACCGGCTGGAAGAGCTGCTGGAGACCGTCGCACCGCAGGTGCGCGTCGCCGACATGTTCCAGTACTTCGTGGACAACAACGCCGCAGCCTTCGCCGCCATCGAGGACGGCAGCGACGAGCGCGCGCTTGAGGGCGAGTTCAAGCTCATCACCGCGCACGGCACGAAGGAGACGGGCGCCACGATCTCGAAGGGCCTCACCACGGTCGTCGACCGCCGGATGCTCAACGCGGATCCGCAGCTCATCAACAAGAAGGTCGCGTGGCTCAAGCGCATCCTCATGCGCGCCGAGATTCTCCGCGCCGTCAAGGCGCTCAACGCGGCGGCAACGAACACCGCCGTCACGTGGGGCGGCAACAGCGGCACGCAGCCTGACATGGACCTCGCGAAGCTCGTTCTCGCGGGCGGCGATTCCGCCGGCCTCGACCCGAACCGCATCGTGATGCCGGCCAACGTCTGGCAGACCCGCAACCTCGCCTACGGCGGCAAGAACACCGCCTCGGCGTTCGCGGGCTACGGCATGACGCCGCAGGCGCTCGCCGACTGGCTGGCGATCGACCGCGTGTACGTCTCGCGCGAGCGCTACGGCAACGGCGTCGCCACGGCGAAGAACCCGATCCTCGGCACGAACGTCGCGCTGGCGTTCAACGCGCAGGACGGCGCTTCCGTCGCCGACCCGTCGAACATCAAGCGCTTCGTCTCGCCCGACATCGGCGGCCAGGACTGGGCTGTGTGGATCAACGACAAGACGAGCCACCTCGTGTACATCACGGTCTCGCACTGCTCGCTGATCGCGATCACCTCCTCGCTCGGCATCCGCAAGCTCACCGTCACGGCGGGCTAAGGAAACCGGTTGAAAAGTTGAATGTTGAAAAGTTGAAAAGTTCACAACCGTTCAACCTTTTAACCTTTCAACTTTTCAACCTCTCTAAGAGAAAGGGCACGGCAATGAAGAAACTATTCACTGTAACCTGTTACCTGTTCGCTGTCGCGGCGACAGCCGCGACTCTCCGCCTCTCCCCGGGGCTCTCCGCCCCGGATGTCGCGGACGGTGTGCGTCTCGACGCTGCCGTGCTCGTCTCCACAAACGCCACCGCCACCGCCCAGGTGGCGGCGGTGTACGAGCTGCCGGAGTTCGGCACGGTCGAGAGCGTGACCGTCGTCACAAACGACCACTACGTGCTATCCACGAATGTGGTCATCGGCACGAACGCCACGCTCGATGTGACGGGCCTCTACACGCTCGCGACCAATCCCACCGACCAGGTGACGGATCTCTACACCGTCACCACCAACGTCGGCATCGTGGCGACCAACTATCTGTACATCGCGACCAACTACTGGACCGTGTGGACCAACAGATGGCCGGTGATGGTCAACAGGCCGACGGTCTCCACGCTCACCAACCGGCTCACCGACGTGACCGGCTACAAGCCCATCACGAACGAGCTTTTCTCCCTCACCGCCGAAGGCGGATACGCCGAGACCAACGCCATCAGCCGCTGGCTCGTCTCCCCCGCTCGCCTGCTTCTCATCGGCGATCCCGTTACTCTGATCTTCAGGTAAAGTTTCTCAACGTTTCAACTTTTCAACCTTTCAACTTTTCAACCAGGAAGAAACATGTGGCGAGTTGCAACATCCGATGATTTGGCGGCGACGCTGAGCGATCAGGAGATCGAAGCGTACCGCACCAGCTTCACGGGCGAGGCTGAGCCGATCGAGCTTCTCCTCAACCGCACGGCGGCCATGTTCCGGGCGGCCATTCGCACGGGCGGGCGCGCGCGCATGAGCCGCATCCCCTACGCCATCCCGGAGTCGGTGATCTCCAAGGCGATGGACTACGCGGCCTTCGATGTTCTAAAGCGCCTCGATATCACAATCAATGAAGACCGCCGCAAGGCGCGCGAGGAGGCGGAAGATCTCCTGAAGCGCCTTGAGCGCGGCGAGTTCGAGGTGGAGAGCGACGGCGAGACGGATGCCGACAATGTCGGCCGCCACGCCGCTCAGCTCGTGAGCGTCGCCCCCAATCGCATTACACCCCACGGCCTGAATGGCTACTAAGAAGCCTCCAAAAATCTACACGTTCTACACGTTCTACATGGTTTAATAATAATGAAACCCGCCGACGTCATAGCCGTGAAAGATCTGCTGCCGACCAGCCTCGGCAGCGAGGAGATCCGCGAGCAGATCGCCACGGATATCCTCCAGCGCAGCATCTTCTCCGCGCGCATGGAAGCGGCGCACTACCTGAAGCGCCTCCGGGAAGTGTGCACGCAGCTGCTCGCGGGTGAGATCAACCAGGGAACGGCGCGCGCCGACCTCGGCTCTCTCCTGGAGCAGATGGGCCACACGGCGGAAGACGGCGCGCTCACCAATCCGGCATCTGAGCGCCGCCTTCAGCTCATCCTCGACACGCAGACGCAAATGGCCGCGAGCGTGGCGCGCCTCCAGTCCCAGACTCCGGACACGGTGTACTTCACTCCGGCTTGGGAGCTTATCCGCTTTGAGCCGCGCCGCGTGCCTCGTCCGGATTGGCGCGAGCGCTGGAACGCCGCCGGGGAATCCGTCGGCTGGGACGGCGCGGCCAGCTTTCGCGGCATCACCGGCGACCGCATGATCGCCCTCAAATCTTCTCCCATCTGGCAGGCGCTCGGAAACGGCGTCGGCGGCTTCACGGACACCCTCGGCAATCCCTACCCGCCGTTCGCCTATTCCTCCGGCATGGATTGGATCGGCGTTGATCGCGAAGAGTGCATTCAGCTCGGCCTCATCGCGCCCGATGAGGAAAGCCCGGATCCGGCGGCGCTCTCTGCCGTCTCACTCGCTCCGGACGGCATCGATTACCAGGACGCCGCCGCGCGCTACGGCTTCTCGGTGGAAGACTTCAAGGTGGAGCTCACGGCATGACAATCAACATCGTAGTCCCCGCCGCCCTCCACCGCTGGAAGGATATGATGTCGGCCGAAAACCGCAAGCGCATGTTTGCCGCCGCCGCCGACAAGATGGAGAACCTCGTGCGCCGGCACATCCTGCGCATCGCGCCCGCGCACCACACAGCGGCGGAGCGCCTCGGCGCAACGCCCACGGGCCATCTCACAAAAGGCGCACGCCTCACCGTTTCGCACGCAACAGAAAACGAGGCCGAAGTCATCATTCCGATACCGGGCCTTAACAGAGCGTTTAAGAACCTTACAATCACCCCTAAAAACGCCTCGGCGCTCACGATACCGATTGCAGCCCAAAGCTACGGACAGCGTGCCGCGCGCATGCGCCAGCTCGGCTGGAGCCTTTTCCGCCCGAAGGGCAAGAATGTGCTCATGGGCGCGCAGAAGGATCAAGAGCCGATTCCCCTCTATGTGCTGGTGAAGCGCGTGGAGCAGCCGCAGGATCGCACCCTCCTCCCGAGCGACGCGGAGCTTTCCACCACCGCCGGCCGCGCCATCATCGGCACCATCGACAGGATCGCGAAAGGCGCAGCGTAACCACCCACCCACCCACAATCTCCTAAGAGTCTTGCTACTACCATGCTAGAAATCAATGCCATAATCGAACACGCCGCCGCGACGATCCGCGCCATGCCGGAGATGGATGGCGTGCCCGTGATCGAAGTGCACAAGGGCAACGTAGTGAAGAATCTCGAAATCGCCGTTGCGAAGACGCGCTTCGCGGTGCTCGTGGGCTGGAACGGCTTCAAGGCGCGAAGCAACAGCTCAAAGACCATCGTCGGCGACACCAATCTCGTGGTGGAGATCTTCGAGATGCCGCTCATCAATGCCGGCGGCGTGACGCACGGCGACGACGGCCCGAGGCTGCTGCCAGCCGCGCGCGCGATCGCGAACGCCGTCAATCTCTCGCAGCCGCCCGGCCAGTCGCCCATCGTCTTCAGCGAGATCGCGCCCGTCTCCGAGCCCCGCCCCGGCACGATCTCCACCAACGTGATCTTCAGCGTCTCCAATTCCACCCTGTAACCACCCACCATCTCCTAAGAGTCTTGCTCCTAAAAATCCAGAAAGGAAAACCACATGGCAACCACACGACAGTCAATCATCCGCGGACCGGGCACGGTCACCTTCGGCGGCGTGAAGCTCTTCGACAAGGACGGCATCACCGCCGAGATCGAATCGAACTCCCAGGAGGTGCCCAGCTCCATCAGCGGCACCCTCGACACCATCAAGACGGACCAGATCGGCCGCATCTCGCTCACGCCGGTCGGCAACCTTTCGGAAGCGCTTCTCGCGGTGCTGTATCCGGACTACGCACAGACGCCGGATATCGGGCGCTCGCTCCTCGGCGCGACGGACGCGCCGCTCGTCGTCTCCTCGCGCGCCGGCACGAAGGTGACGTTCAACGCGGCGGCATTGACGCAGCTGCCGGAGCTCCGCCTTTCGCCCATCGCCACGGCGTTCGGGCAGGCGCAGTTCACGGCGCTCGTCCCGAACGGCAAGCTTCCGGACGACGCCACCACGAAGTTCTACACCGTCGCCGCCGCCACCTACGCGGACGGCGAGCCGCCGCGCGACGGCCTTTCCGGCTTCCACTACCAAGGCACGTATGGATCGCTTTCGATCCCGGACACGCTCGATGGCTGGACGGTGACGCCGGAGATGCAGACGGAGGCCGTGACGACCGACAGCCAGGGCACGATCGACTACACGCTCACGGGGATCACCGTGCGCGCGAGCTGCACCCCGCTGGGGCTTTCGGAGAGCCAGATACTCGCGGCGCTGCCGGTCTTGCAAGGGCGTGGCAAGTCGCTTGCATCGGCCAACGACCTGGTGATCAGCTCCGCCGGCGGGCTCACGGTCACGCTCAAGCACGCGGCGCTCGTGACGGGTCCTCTCCAGTGGGGCGCCACGCAGCTGCGCGCCGGGCAGATCGGATTCGTCGCCAACATCGATTCCACCGACGGATCCCTCTGGAGCGTGTCGTACACGGATCTGAGTAATGGTTAAAGGTTGATCTCCTAAGAGTTTTGCTCCTGTGACTATCACTCTTGTAAAAGGCACCGGCTCAAGCGCCGTCACCACCACGCTCGTGTCGGGACAGTCTCGCAATTCCACCGGCGATCCCATCGGGCCGGAGGATCTGCGCGGCTCCGATACGCCCGGCGTGGTGACGCGCGACTACATCGGCGCAGAGCGCGAGCACCCGGAGCTGGTGCGCTGCAACCACGGCAGCATCAGCTTCGGCGTCACGCGCACCTTCGCCTCCGTCTCCGCCGCCGAGACTTACATGGAGACTACGTTCTGGAGCGAGGGATCGGAAGGCGCGCTGTATTTCGGAAGCACCAAGGTCTTCGATTTCGCCTGCGTCACTTCCCGCACCTACGCCTGGGTCGGCAACACCGTCAAGGTCAACTACACGATCGAGGGATAGCCGATGGCGGACAATGAATACACGACAAAGATCAAGCTCACCGCCGACACATCAGGCGGAGATGCCGTTGCTAAAAGTCTCGACAGGGTTGAGACGAAGGCGATCGGTCTTGGGAAGGCGTTCAAAGGTCTTAAAGGGGCTCTTTCATGGCTTACTACAGGCAGCTTCGTCGTAGGTGGCGTCGCGGCTGCCGTCTCGCTGTATGACAAAATCGCGCACGGGGCTTCTAAGGCTGCTGAGGCTGTAAAGAAGCTCCAGGATGAGCGGCAAAAGGAAGCCGACGAAAAGCGCATCGAGAAGCTCGCGGACGCCTACGACCGTCTCTCGAAATCAATCGCGGCGGCGGCGAAGGAGCGCCAGAGCGCAAATGAGCTTGAGGACATGGAAAAGAGCGCCTCACGCGAGCAGGAAGACATCAATGCGCAAGCGGCGAAAGACGCCGAACTCGCCGCGCTCGATCCGAACGACCGCTACTACGAGCAGAAGAAGGCGCAGATTGAAGCGAAGTACTCCGGGCAGGCGGCGAACCGCACGGCGCAGCGCAAGGTCGAGGACGCCGAGACAGCTGCGGCTCGTTCGCTTGCCGAATCCGAGGCGAAAGGAAGCGAAGCCGCACAGCGGCGCGGCGCGCTCATCGGAGACCGCCAGGAGCTTGACATTCTTAAGAGCCGCGCGGCTGCCGCCCGGAAGGAAAGCCAGTCTATCAACGACAAGGACGCCACGAGCTTCAGCCGAATGTTCGCACAGAACATCAAGCGCGTATTCAGCGGTAACATCGAGGACTTCAACGTCATCAATACAGAAGAGGGCGACGCGAAGCGCAAGGAGGCGGAGTCTCGCGCAAAGGAGCTCGAAAAGCAGATAAAGGCGAAGGAGAAGGACATCGCCGAAAAGGAGCGAAAGATCGCTGAGCTTGAAGAGGAGGCGAAGTACCTTTCCAAGAAAAGCGTGATACAGGGCAGCATGGCCGAGAACGCGAAGGACATGGCGAGCGTCACGCGCGCGGCGGGCCTGAGGTCGGAGCAAGCGGCGGCGGCCGGGCTTTCCGGCCAGATCGAATCCGAGCGGGACGCCGCGCGCGCGAAAGCCCTCCTCGAAGCCGAGATGCCGGCGACGCAGGAGCGCATCTACCAGCAGAAGCAGCGCATCGCGGCGGCGGACGCGAGCGTCGCACAGGCTCAGGCGGCCTACGACACCGCGACCGGCAGCGCAAAAGGCACCGCCGCGCAGCGGCTGGCGCAGGTCACGCAGACGGCCAACGAGACCAGGGACGAGGCGAACCGCCTCATCAAGCAGCTCCAGGAGACGCTGAGCGGCATGAAGAGCGTGATGACCGCCGCGACCTCTGAGCTGAAGAAGAACAACTCCCAGCGTCTTACCGCCCAAGCCCAGCAGTACGTAGCGCAATGACGGAAACGGACTACATAGCGACGCCTGAACGGACCGGGCACCCATTCACGTTCACGCGGATCCGCGCGGGCGCGAACCAGGAGTTCCTGCCCGGAGAAGGATCGCGCCTCCATTTCGCGAACCGTGCGACGGACACGCTGGAGGTCGTGGACGTGCCGTCCGGCTTCCTGCTCGCGGGCGACACTGTGACGGTCGCCTACCAGGGGCCTGGAGATTTGTCTGCGACAATCGTCTTCACGGGAGAAGTCGAAACCCGCATCGAGAACCAGTCGCGCGGCAACGACGCCACCGAGACCGTCACCGTCACCGGCCCATGGTCGAAGATGGCGCGTCTCGTATTCCGGCAGTGGTGGCGCACAGGTGCCAGCGGAGTTTCGCTGTCCTCGCGCCTCATTCTCAACCAGGATGACGCCGGGCATCCCCAGACTCTTGACACGGCGCTCCGCGAGATCGCATGGGGCTCGAATAACACCGGCCCGAACGCGGGAAGCACGCCGACCATGCCAAGCGGATGGGGCTACCAGGTCGGCACCATCAACGTCTCCACGCAGGAGCTTCCCTTCGATCCAACCCGCGACATCACGATCGCTGAAGCCATCGTGCGCGAGCTGAAGTTCTTCCCGGCGGCTGTCGCAAGCTTCGATTATTCCACCACGCCTCCCACGCTCAACATCACGCTCCCAGATCTTTCCGGAAATGCCGCCGCATACGTCGCAACGATTCCGAAGACCTCCCGCCAGCACGTTTACAACGCCCATCCGATCACGGGCGTGGATCTTGAGATCGAGACTGTGGGCGACGTTGACGGCGTAGAGTACCGCAACATCACGCACCAGACGGCTGGTAATACGCTCGTCGGAAACCCCGACTGCCTCTATGCGACGCTCCAGCTCGCCGGCTTCTCATCCTCCAGCGTTCGGCAGAGTTTCGTAAGCGAGGTGGAATCGCTGTCGAACTGGAACGGCATTGACGATCCAGCGTTTTGGTTTGCGAAGCATCCGTATCTGAAGAATCTCGGTCAAGTGACCCAAGGCAACCTGACAATCACGAACGCCCACCGAAGCGGATCCGATACGACAGAAGGAATCACGGACTATCCCAACATCTCGAAGAACTCGGTCGGCGAGATCACGGCGGCGGGTCTCAAGGCGCGCGTGGAAACCTTCACGTGCACGGCACGCATCGTGCGAACAGGAGGCCTTAACAGCGATTTGGAAGAGATTGAAGATGGCGTGCAACTCCAGATGGAGTTCGTCACCACCAACGCCACAAACCGCACCTACACCTGGACCGACTCCAGCTCTTCTACGAGCGGCGAGACAATTCCCTCCGGCCTTGCGGCGGCGCTTCTCGCCGCGCGGAGCGGCGCGCTCAAGGAGGAGCGCTTCACCATGCGCCTCGGCACGGCGGCGCAATGGCCGAAGCTCGGCGACCTCTGCGACGGGCTTGTGCTCCAGGAGTTCGATGTCGATCTCGCTGATCTCACGGCGGATCTGCATTTCGGTACGCCCGATTACCTCTCCCCAGACGACATGGCAGCGCTCATGACAGGTTTCCGGAACAAGGCGCGCTCCACATTCAGCTCTTCACGCGTCTCCGGAAAGCCGGAGGATGACGCCTCAAGCACCGTTGACATGGGCGGCGTCATGCCCCTCTCCTCCACTGAGTTCTCCCCTGGTGTGATGGAAAAGACCTTCCTCGCGTCAAGCGAGACCGTCACGCCGTCGGCGACGCGCGGCGGAACACGTGACGCCACGCCGACACCGAGATACGGGAACATACTCATCGACTGCACCGAGCTAACCGCCGCCGAGACGATGAAGGTGCGGAAGCTGGATAATGGCGTCAAGGTCCTTTCGACCGGTCCCATCTCCGGGGTTGGCATGTTCTCCTGGAACCCTCTCACGAAGACAATAGGACCGGGCGGCGTAATGGTCGGCCGTGATTTCATCACGGCGACGGGAACGGGAACGGCGAACATGCAGGATGGCATGTACTACTGCAAGATCACGCTCGCGGCAACTCCTACTGTTGAGATCTACAGAGACACGAATTCAGCATTCCCTTTGCCAAAAAGCGGGAATATTTCGTACATACCAATATATGCAATAACCGACGGACAGGTATCCGCCGACTATCGAGGGGCGTTCGTCGTGCCGGCTTACGAGTGAGCAAGATGAGAAAGATTTTTCCATACATTTTCATGCTTTCCTTCATGCCGGCGCTGGCGATCCAGTCGCCTCTCTCATCGTTCAACGACTACATCTTCACGGAGCCGGTCAACACAAACTTCATCCAGGGCAGCATTCTGGGACAAAATCCGCCGAGCTATGGACCGGTTCGAGGCGAAGATTCTATCTACCTTTACGAAGCGTATTCTGAAATGGATGCACTCCTATCGGCAGGTCCGTCAACCGTCCGTACGCGCGCACCAGGCATCGACACCGCGTATATGCGGATCAACTATGCGCCGCTTACTGGGCGCCCGGCATATCAGGACATCTACTATCTATTCTACAACAACACGAACGGCGCCCGTGATGTGATAACCAAGAAGAACGTCACGGTCTCGATGCCGACAAATGTGATCCCTCTTCCAAGTTCAAGTTCAATTCCTTACTACATGGCCGGCAATGCAGCCGTGTCCAGCGGTGGCGCGATGACGGCGGCGGAAAGCCTTAAGCCTCTTGGCACATCGCCTCGTGTCCGTTATCTCGCCGTCACGAACGTGGCTGCATACTACGCTGAGCTCAAGAAAGTCGAAGGCATCGCGAAAGACTTCACTCCCACTGAAGGAACGAATCACAACTATTACGTGGTGCGTTATGTTTACGATACATTTACGTTTTCGGCTGGCGATTACACATACCGGGAGGTTTCCACGGAGTCTCACCCTTACATGATAGGCGGCGGTCTATACGAATATACGGTTCAAGGATCCGGCGTCGCCAGAAGCTATTACAACGGAAACTACTATCTATCGAGAACCCTTCAGAGTTCATCCATCGGAAACGGTATATTCGACGACACTCTTTCCGCTAATCTTTTCTCCACCTCAATAGTTCGTTCGGCTCAGATAACACCGAAAAATGCATGGATTCTGACGCTGGCTACCTACGTCAGAACCGAAAACAGGTGGCTGTCTCCCACCAACAACGCGACCGTCGTTGACATCCATACTAATTTCGCCGTAGTGATAGAATCTCAAGTACAGATCTCCGAAAGAGACGGAACCGTTGTTGCGACATATACGCCGAATTATGTATCAGCCTACAACGCATTCTTTTCGGCCAACCCTTCATTCCCCTATCCGGATGACATCGACTATCCTGCTGCTCCAGTTGGAAGCTCTGCATTCGCCGCAGACGAAACGGGAAGCAAGTACAACGTCACGGAAACAAGCATCAGAATCAAGCCGGTTAAGGTCTCTCTTGTGCTTGATATAGCATGGCACACGGGATTCAACCAGAACTGAAAGGAAACTCAAATGAAACTCAAAAGCACATTAACAGCCCTTGCAAAGGCGTTTCCGCCCCTCCCAAATTGCGCCCTGCGCTCCTCCGTCGCGGCCGGTCTCATTTTACACTTTACACTTTACACTTTATACTCTCCCGCCGCCGAGCCGCTCTGCTGGGAGCGCACGCCCAACCGTCCGGCCCCGGCGCAGTTCGATACCTTCCACGGCCAGTCCCTCGACTTCCGCTGCACATTCACCGGCTTCGGCGCGCTGCCGTTCGGCCCTGGCGCAATATCGGGGAGTGGGGCTTCAGCCCCATTCCTCTACTACCAGACCAACGGCATGGGAGCCGCCTGGTGGTCTCTTCCCGCGACCGTATCGAGCAATGTCCTCGCGGCCACCTTCCCGCCCTCCGCCGATCCCGGCGCGGAACGCCTCACCATATTCTTCGGCGCGCCGTCGAACGCCTACTCCGCAGCGCAGGTGCGCTTCCGCAACTCGCCGGGCGCAACACCCAACCATCTCGATCCGCCGTCCGTCCTCGACTGGCAGGCCGAGCTGGCGGCGGCCACTAACGATCTCTTTAAGAGTTTTGCTCCTACAATCACCAACACCTACACCAAAGCCGAGACGGATGCCCGCATCGCCGAGCTCGCGCCTCGCACTTCCCTCGCACCGGCCACCAACTACACGGACACGGCCACCAATGCGCTCTGGGAGTCCAGCGCTGCGGAGCTCCGAAAGAAGGCGGATTTGTCGCGGACGGTCGTCTTCACCAACTCCATAATCGTCCCGGAAAGGATCGATGGCGACAACTGGACCTACGGCAACTCTAGGGCAGGGGGGCCGACTGGCGACCTCGTCCGTGACGCGGCTCTGACGGCATCGGCCACCGACGGCAGCATATACTGGTCCGCCCAGACGGACTATACCATCGAGGGCGAGTGGGACACGCAGTTCTACCGTTATGCGATCGCGTGGTACAACCCGTACATGGAGACATTCCGGGCGGCTGTATGGAGCGATCAATTAGAGCCGATGCCGTCGGTGGTGGCAGATATTGGACTTGACTTCGCCGACCAAGTAGATGACTTCCGATCTGTCCTTGGGCTTCCGTGGCCGGAGTCATTCGCGACCCTCGACACGCCAAAACCGGACGCGGTGGACTGGAACGAGTTCGTCCCGATTCGGCTCCTCGGCACGTCCACGGCATATGTCCCCACGCAGGCGGTCGAGACGGTTGTGTACAGCCTCGACCTCGCCGCCGCCACCAACGATCTCCATAAGAGTCTCGCTCCTACCATCTCCAACACCGTCACGAAAGCGTATGTCGAATCCCTCGGAATCGAGAGCGGCGTTGATGCGCAGACCGTCACAAACATGACAGCACTTACACCCGTGTACTCGCAGACGCCGGCGTTCGGCGAATGGGTACTCTCTGGAAATAATGTACAGACTGGTTTTCATGTCGTCCCTGGAGGCTACGACCCGATCAGCGGGAAATACGGATGGAGGCTTGTGGACGGGAATGGTGTCATGATTGTGGACACTCTTGTACCGTTTGATGCGACGACTCTGAGTTTTGACGGAGTTAACGTTACCGCCACCCGCACCCGCACGGACATCATCGGCTACACGCTCGGGACGCAGACTAACAGCGTCCTCGCGGCGACCAATTCTATTATCTCCTCCTCCACCATAACCAACATCGCCTCAACCGTCTCCTCCAATGCCATCGCCTCTGCCGACACGACCTACCGCAGAACTATCGGCATCACAAATCTCAACCAATCCGTCCAGTATGTGAGCATCACCGACCCTTCGCCGTCCACGCTCGCGATCACCATGCCAACTGACGGCGCGACAAAGGACTGGATGGTCTATGTCACAGCCGTCACCAACGTCTCGCTCGTCCTTCCCTCCGCCACATGGTGGATGGCTGATGTTGCGTACACTAACGATGTGCCGCCAGCAACGCCGACCGCGTTCTACTTCTCGCAGGTCACGGATGGAATCTTCATTCTCGGGCGGCAGGAACTCACGGAGGTGACGGCTCCATGACGACGCGGCGTGACATCCTGAAGGGCGGCGCAGGGCTCGCCGCGATCCTCGCCGCGCAAAGCGCTCCGGCGATCCTCGTCCGTTCGATGGTCGCGGCGCGGAATGGCATCATGTCAGCGGCAAAAGGTCTATCCGCGAAGTCATACGTACAGGACGGCCTCGTCGCCATGTGGGACGGCATAGAGAATGCGGGTGTCGGCAAGCATAGCCCGAACACGACGACGTGGAAGGATTTAGTTGGCAACCGAGATTTGACTATTGGTAGCGATACGGCGAAAGCGTTTTTCAAAGCGAACGCACTCCACAGGACTCCTGCACTTGGAGACTTGGCTACCGATGCTTTTATATCGTATCCATGCACAGTCAGCGTCACGATGTATGTGGACGATAATATAGAAGCAGGTTCGAATCCGCGCTTTTTATCTTGCACAAATGCAGGCAACCAGAGTATCAGACGTGAGTTCGACTGTTATAATTCGAATCAAGCCAACGCGCCAAGATTGTTCAATCCTATTCGATTTGGAAGGTTCGAAAGGGCATCAACCGGTCTCTGGGCTATAAGTGTCATCTGTTCAGATTCAACAAATGTCAAATTCATTGATTCTGTGTGCGGAAAATACATAGAGACAACATTGAACGAAAAACCAGCTCCTTTCCTGCTTAACGTAGGAGCATGGTATGGAAGTTCGAGTGCCATGCTTGGAGACTACTATCGCGTCGCGGTATATTCAAGAATTTTAACAGACGCCGAGATAGCGGCGAACTACTCCGTGGATAAAGCGAGGTTCAACATAGCATGAGAATGGCACTTACACTCACAGGCATCGCGCTTCTGTCGCTCGCCGCCGCGGGACTTCTCACGGTGGTAGCGGTTTGTGTCGCGGAAATTTTTAGGGGAAACGATCGATCTATACCAGGCGCGGCGGAACTTCAGCGCGCAGAGGCTGCACAGACGAACACACCATAATTTTCCCGAAATGACTTGAATCAGCCCTCCGCCAGCCCATAATTTACCAGATCTCAACTGCCCCTTTAAAAACCTCTTGATCCCGCGTTAATACCGTCTCAATCCCGCCTTTTCCCGTTTCCCAACCCCCACCCGCTCATTCAATCAGGGGTGGGCGCAGGAGTATAGATGGCGACTATGAGGTACATACCTTCACCACGAACGGCACATTGACCGTCGAAGGGCAGAGCCTCGTGGATATCCTTGTCGTTGGCGGTGGCGGTGGCGGCGGCGCGACACATCAAGGCGGCGGTGGCGGTGGCGGCGGTGGCGTCATCTACAAGCAGAACTTCGTCGTGACTTCTGGCGTCTATCAGGTGACTGTCGGCGCTGGTGGCACGGGAGCGCAAGTGACGAATGCATGGGGTTTTGCCTACGACTCCACGAACGGAGGAGACTCGTCCGTGTTTGATGTTGTTGCACTTGGCGGTGGTGCTGGTGGATTCCTTTATTTGGAGAACGGACGTAGCGGCGGATGCGGCGGAGGCGCGTCCGGACTACGTAGTGCAGAAAGAGTCGGTGGCAAGGGTCTTCAAGGCTTTAACGGCGGGAACGCTCCCCAAACTCAGCTTGACTCCGAAGATACTGTTGCCATCATTTCCACAAGATGCTTTGGCGCAGGCGGTGGCGG
>CAMPAF010000001.1 GCA_946631535.1 uncultured Verrucomicrobiota bacterium | reverse complement strand
ACGAGTTCCGCAGGGAGCGGCTGGGCGTGTGCCGGATGCTCCTGCACTTCGCGGCCGAGGCGCGGAAGAGCGAGCGGCCGGAGTACGCCTATCCGAGGGCGTGCAACCCCGACAACTGCCGGAGCTGCCCGTTCGCGGGGATGTGCCTCAACCGCATACACGTGGACGAGGCGAACGTTCCGGAGGGTTTCCGAATCGCGAAGCACGAGGAGTTGACGCATGGGCAGACCGTGTAGCGACGACTCTCTTTACAGCGACTACTACCCCGAGATAGTGGCCGCCGAACTTGAGTTCTCGGAAGACGAAACAGAAAGGTACAAGACAATGCCAATACCAAAGAGACCGAGCGCGGCGGCATTTCCCGCGCCGAAGACAACGACGGCTCCTGCGCCGAAGACGGAGCAGACCGTGGACGGATGGGGCGACTGCAAGCGCGGCCACTTCATCGGGCTGCACGGAACGGGGGGCGCTGGCAAGTCCACGCTTGCCGCGATGCTCCCGGGGCGGACGCTGTTCATCGACCTGGAGGGGTCGCTGAAGATCATCCGCCCGAAGCTGGAGGCGATGGGGCTGACGGAGCGGATCGCGCCGAAGTTCCTGAAGTACGACCCGAAGGCGCCGGCGGCGGCGTGGAACGACCTCATGGCGTTCCTCGCGTCTGACGCGGTGAGGGGCTACGACAACATCGTGATCGACAGCTTCACGCGCGCCCAGGAGTGGGCGGCGCAGAACTGCATCGAGAGCATTCCGGGAGACTCGGCCACGATCCGCAAGTCGCTGGAGCAGTGGATGTACGGCAAGGGGTCGCAGCTGGTGTTCGACAAGTTCGCGCCCATCTACCCGCTGATCGACGAGCTGGTGGACGGAGGGACGAATGTGCTGGCCATCGCGCACTCGGAGCCGACGAGGTTCACGAACGCCGACGGCGCGGACTACTGGCAGAACCAGCCGCGCCTCGTGCAGGGCGACAAGGGCAAGGCGCCCGGCCGCTCCACGTTCCTCGAAAAGACCGACCACCTGCTCTACCTCGCGGCGGACGTGAGCGTGGAGAAGGGAAAAGCCAAGGGCGGCATGACGAGGACGCTCTACACGGGCGGCATCGCCACGATGATGGCGAAGTCGCGCACGGTGCAGGGGTGCGCGTTCGAGGTTCCGAACTGGGACGAGACGGACGGTGCGATGTTCGACTGGTCGCAGATCGTGAAGTGAGGAGGGAAAGACGATGGCATACAGCTACGGAATACCCGACGGCACCTACACGGGTCGTCCTACGACGGCGAGCTGCTACGAGAAGGACGGGCGGCTGATCCTCGACGTGAACTTCGCGGTCAAGGATCCGAACACGGGCGCGTGGTACAAGAAGGACAACGGCTACGACTGGGAGGCGCGGAAGCGCCACTGGCTGACGAGCGCGGACGGAGCCTTCAACGAGAAGACCATCGAGGGCCTGAAGGAGTGGGCGAAGGGGTGGCAGCCCCGGAGCCTCGACGACTTCTGGTGGTTCCAGAGTCCCGACGCGAACGGGACGCCCTTCGGGAACCTGATCGCGATCGGGGAGGTCGAGCTGAACTTCGCGACCGACGGGCAGGGCAACCAGACGATCTGGGTGCACGACCCGAACCGCCCAAAGTCGGGAGGACGCAAGGCGTACGTTCCCGACGGGGCGAGCGCGGACCGCGCGGCGATGATGGCGAAGTGGGGGACGAGGGCCAAGGCCCTGTTCGCCGCGACGCCGAAGAAGGTGGGGACGGTCGCCGCCCCCAAGGCCGCGCAGGCGGCCCCTGCCGCGTCCGCGCCGTCCGCAGGGGTGTCCGCACCCCCGGCGGCTCCGGCGCGCCCCGGGGCCGCTCCCGCGCGTCCTGCGACCGCTCCCGCACCCGTGCGTCACGTGGCGAAGCCGTCCGACTTCCCGCAGGACGCGAACGGCGCGTTCTCGTTCTTCTGCGCGAGGCTGGAGGAGCACGGCGAGAAGTACGCGAGCGCGAAGCACGACGGAAGGTGGTTCGAGATTTACGACTCGATTGCGTCAAACCCCCGCGACCCGCAGGATCCCGGAAAAGACCCCGACGAGCTTACGCAGCAAGAAGTCGAAAACTTGTTCGAGGCCGTCGATGAGGCGTTCGCCAAATGATTCACAAAGCCCCCTTCCCCGCGTCGGTGTGTGTGCGCGAGGGAGGGGGCGACTACGAAAGGCAAGAGACGATGACGAAAATCAAGATAGCGGATCTCGACCTCAGCTTGCAGACGCGGGCGGGGACGGACGCGGAGACGATAAACAACTACGCCGAGGCGATGGCCGACGGCGCGCACTTCCCGGACGTGACGGTGTTCACCGACGGCGAGAGGTACTGGCTGGCCGACGGATTCCACCGCGTCATGGCCGCGAAGCTGAACGGCAAGGTGACGATTCCGGCGGACGTGCGCAAGGGGACCGCCGACGACGCGGTGGTGTTCGGCGGCACGGCCAACAACAAGCAGGGCAAGAGGCCGACGATGGCCGACGTGCAGCACTTCCTCTCGATGGTGTGGGAGCGGCGCGAGGCGATCTTCGGAGGGACGCCCACGGGCGGGAACCTCGCGGAGCGGTGCGGAGTTTCGAGGGCGACGGGCGAGAGGTTCGTACAGCGGAAGCTGGCCGAGATGCCGAAGGCGCCGAGCCGTCCTACTGCGTCAAAGATACAGTCGAAGATGCCGACGAGACCCACGCACCTCGTGGGCGCGAACGGCAGGGCGTACCCTGTCAGGCCGATGCCGCCAGCGCCGAAGAAGGCGGAGGCGCAAGCAGCCGGGCGATGCGTCCACACTGACAAGGACGGGTATTGCACGAACGAGAAGATGCAGGGCGGCGGCTTCAAGTGCATGGGGCCAGACTGCGAGGGGCGTGAGACGGCTCCGAAGGTGGCCGAGACCCCTTCCGCGCCGGTCCGTCCTACTGTATCAAAGACGCAGTTGAAGATGCCAACAAAGCCGGAGCGGCAGCACCCCGTGGTGCCCGTGGACAGGTACGGAACGGAGATTCCGGTCGAGATGCAGGAGGCGTTCGAGCCGAGCCCGCTTGCGGACATCCTCTCGTGCATCAGCAAGGCGCGGGTGGCGCTGCGCAAGGGGTTCGAGGAGAAGGATCCGGCGTTCGCGGCGGTGCGCCAGGACGCGCTGGTCAACCTCAACAACGCGTACAACTTCGTGAACGCCGCCGAGCCGCACTGCGTGTGCCGGATGTGCCAGGGCACGGGGTGCAAGGCATGCCACGAGCGCGGGTGGCAGACCGAGGAGGAGTACAAGCGCAACCCGAAGGAGTTCCAGGCGAAAGGCGGTGCGAAATGATGGGGTCGTTCGTAAGGGATTGCATGCTGCCGGGACTGGGGATGTGCGCCGTCGTGGCGCTCGTCGCCGGGTTCGTCGCGTGGCTGGCCTATGTCATCAATTCGATTGCGCGTTCGGCTGACGCACTTGAGCGGATTGCCGATGCGCTCGAAAATGGCGAGGACACAGAAGCCGATGATGCCGAAGGCAAGGACGCTAAAGAGGAAGGCGGTGCGAAATGAAGGTCGAGCTGAGAGTTGGCTCGGCGATTGTGAGCTGCGAGACAGACCACAGGCCTGATCCGAGCGGGAAGTGCTCGGAGAACGACGCGGCGCGTCAGGCGCTTTTCGAGAGGCTGCTTGACGTCGCCATCGCGCAGATGAACCAATGGATGTACAACGACCGCGAGCCGGTCGGCACGCCGCAGCCACCAAGCGCGTATGTGCGGGAACTTGAAAAGGCGCTGGAGCCGGTTCTGGCCGTCGAGGGCGCGATCGAGCAGGCGAAGCGCACCGACAGGAAAATCACCTGCCGCGAAGACGAGCGGCTGTTCCAGTGTCTCGATGCCGTTGCGGAGGCGCAGAAGGTCATGCAGCCGGTCATTGCGATTGAGCAGGCGGCGGCGGAAGTCAAAGCGAAGATGGCGGAGGCTACCGCGTAGCCGTCTTCTCATGGGCGAAAACGAAAGGACGATCTGAAATGGAGACCGATTACAAGAACGATCTGGACGCGCTGGAGCGCGCCTGCGAGGAGGTGCTGGACGCGGAGACGCTGAAGAAGGTGGTCGCCGCGAAACGGCGCATCCAGGGCGAGCCGGAGCGCGAAATTATCAGCCGACGCTCGATAAAGATTCCCATCGAGATAGTGCCGACATGCAACATGGCGGCGATGTACGAGGCTCTGGTGAGGGTGAAGCGGCTGTTTGATGGGCGCTTGATGTGGCAGCCCGATATACGCAAAGCGCATGAGGCGGTAAACGCCGCGCTCGCCGCGCCACCGAGGAACTGCGACAGGTTCGGCGGCGACTTCAAGATGCTGCACACGGCGTGGTTCGACTGGACTGGCTCGCCGCAGGGCCATGATGCCGACGGCACGGTAAGGCTGACGTTCGACAGGTGGCTTCTCGAAATCGCGGGGGTGTGCCATGCGTAAGCTGAAACGGAGCAAGTGCGCCATCCTTCCGCTCGTCCTCAAGGGCAAGTGGTTCGACATGATTGCGTCTGGCGAGAAGAAGATCGAGTATCGCCGCGCCGGTTATTGGCTGGATCGCGTCTACAACTGGTTCAATAAAAGCATACGCGGCGGCCTCGTGCCTGTCGTGGAGTTCCGGCACGGCTACGCGAAGGACGCGCGGCGCATGGCGTTCGTGTGCGGATGGCTATGGAACAGCCGGGAGCGTCGGTTCACCTACTGCACGCCGCCGTATGCCTGGTTGAACAGGAACTGGCCAATCCAGCACCCGGAGCTGGGTGAGACGAAGATCGAACGTGTCGCTATTCTGATAGGCGAGCGCATCAAGCTGGAGGGCGGCAAATGAAAATCATATCCTGCGGCGGAATTTCGATAAAGGCCGACGATGTTCTTTTCGCGGTCGCGAACACGGGAGACACGACCCAGGTCTATCTCAATGGCGGACGTTCGGTCATTATGAAAATGTGTATCGCCAAATTCAACTGTGAATGGAACGATGCGCTAAACAAGAGCGACCGACAGCGCAAGGTCGTAAGGCTTGCTGACTGCGACATCGGGAAGTCCCTGTGCGCCCTTCATCTCGAAGACGAGCGCCGCACGAAGTACATGTGGACGTGCCGCGATGGGCGGGAGATCGCCGTCGAGGACATGTCCGACGAACACCTGGCGAACACGATAGCGATGCTGGAGAGGCAGATGCACGAGCGCGGGATCGTGGAGGAAAACCGGGGGGAGGTGTTCGGATGAGACTTCGCG
The DNA here is from genome assembly GCA_946631535.1 of uncultured Verrucomicrobiota bacterium. The sequence goes on along the minus strand of CAMPAF010000001.1, from coordinate 37,562 downwards.
ACTATCAGGAGGCGGCGGCCGAGGGAGTGTTCCGCGAATGGCAGGAGCATTCGTCCGCGCTCGTGGTGCTGCCGACCGGACTCGGGAAGACGGTGCTGTTCGCGGACGTCATCCGCCAGATGCACGAGCGCGGATGCCGCGCGATGGTGCTGGCGCACCGTGAGGAGCTGATCACGCAGGCCGCCGACAAGATACGGCGCGTCACCGGGCTGGAGGCGCAGATCGAAATGGGCGAGTACCACGTCCAGTCGTACTTCGGGCAGATGCCGCCCGTGGTGGTGTCCACCGTGCAGACGCACTGCGCGGGAGGCGACGGCGCGGGCCGCATGAGCAAGTTCGACCCGCAGGACTTCGGGCTCGTCGTGATCGACGAGGCGCACCACGCTACGGCGGGGACGTACCGCAGGTGCATAGACTGGTACCGCCAGAACCCGAACTGCAAGGTGCTGGGCGTGACGGCCACGCCAGACCGGGCGGACGAGGCCGCGCTGGGCCAGGTGTTTGAGTCCGTGGCCTACGAGTACGGCGTCCTCGACGCGATCAAGAACGGATGGCTCGTCCCCATCGAACAGCAGATGGTGACCGTCGGATCGCTGGACTTCTCGAACATCCGCACCACGGCGGGAGACCTCAACCAGGGCGATCTCGCGGAGGTGATGGAGGACGAGCGCAACCTTCAGGGCGTGGCAGTCCCGACGGTGGAGATATGCGGCGACAGGCGCGCCATCGTGTTTGCGGCCACGGTGGACCAGGCCGAGAGGCTTGCCGAAATCCTCAACCGCTACAGGCCCGACCGCGCGGCGTGGCTGTGCGGCAAGACCGACAAGGAGGAGCGGCGCAGGATGCTGGCAGACTTCAAGGCGGGGCGCTTGCAGTACGTGGTGAACGTGGGCGTGCTGACCGAGGGGTTCGACGACGCGGGCGTGGAGGTGGTCGTGATGGCGAGGCCGACGAAATCCCGCGCGCTCTACGCGCAGATGGCGGGACGCGGAACGAGGCCGGCCGAGGACATCGCGGGGAAGCTGGGCGACGTGCCCACGGCCGCGGAGCGGTGCGCGATGATACGATCCTCGTGCAAGCCGTCCTGCCTCATCGTGGACTTCGCGGGCAACGCGGGGCGGCACAAGCTGTGCTGCTCGGCGGACATCCTCGGAGGGAACATCGACGACGAGGTGGTGGCCGAGGTGTCGCGGCGCGTGAAGGAGAACGGCAAGCCCGTGGACATGGCCGCGGAGCTGGAGAAGGTCAAGGCCGAGATCGCGGAGCGCAAGAAGCGCGAGGCGGCGACGAGGGCGCGGCTTCAGGCGCGGGCGAACTTCCTCGTCACGAAGATCGACCCGTTCGACCAGTGGGACCTGACGCCTGTGCAGGAGCGCGGATGGGACAGGAACCGGCGCTTCAGCCCGAAGCAATCGCAGGTATTGCTGGAGCGCATCGGGGTCGATCCCGAGAAGATACCCTACGGACAGGGCAAGCAGCTCCTTGACGAATACTTCCGGCGCTTGCAGGGAGGGTACGCGAGCCTCAAGCAGGCGGCGCTCCTGAAGCGGCAGGGATTCACGATGCCGTTGCGGCACGACATGGCCGGACGCATGATCGGGCGCATGAGGGAAAGGCAGGGCTGGTGACATGAAGCGGAAGTGCGAAGTATGCCCGGCGGAGGTCCAGGCCGTGTGCCGACACGCGTTCGGGAAGTTCTGGGGCGACAAGTCCACGAACGGCGAGGGGTGCGACTACCCTCTCGACGACGTGGCGGAGGCGTGGTACGCGAGGGGGTGGAAACCGGGGACGGGCGCGACGATTAGCCTGACCCTGCCGCTGAAGGATGCGCCGAAGATGCCGACGCGCCCACGGCGCCCTACTGCGTCAAAGATACAGTCGGGGATGCCGACAAGGCCGAAGGTGTCTGCGGCGATCATGCGGCAGGCAGACCTCTTTTTCGGGAGGGCGGAGAAGTGAAGAAGCAGACGGATCCATCGCCGGAGACGTGGCAGGGACGCTACAACGCGTTCAAGAAGCTCCTGCCGACGGTATCGAACGCCCATTCGCCGAGCGACATATTCCGCGACGTGTGCCGCATCTTCTCCCTGTCGCTGCGGGGGACGGTGACGATCGACAAGTCCGAGCGGGACGAGATCGAGAGCATGTACGCCTCGCTTGCCGGGAGGTACGGGCCGGACGGGATGAAGAAGGTCGGCGCCATGTTCGCCCATCTCGTCGAAGCGCTGGAGCTGAAGCGGAGCGACTTCCTCGGCCACGTGTACGAAGACCTGAACGCGACGGTCAAGTCGTTCGGCCAGTTCTTCACGCCTGACTGCGTGTCGCGGATGATGGCGCGCATGACGTTCACGGAGCGTCCGGAGCCCGGCAGGATCGTGAAGATGAACGACTGCGCCTGCGGCGCCGGCGCGTTGCTCATAGAGGGCGCGGAGGCGTTCGTGGAAGCGGGCGGGCGACAGGGCGACATGCTGATATTGGCCGAAGACCTCGACGCCACGGCGTGCTGCATCGCGTACACGCAGCTTTCGCTTCTGGGATATCCGGCGATCGTACACCACATGGACAGCCTCAGCCGGAAGGTGTACGAGGGGCCGTGGTACACGCCCGGCTATTTCCTGCACTGGATGCCGATGCGGAGGCCGTTCGGGATGGACGCGGCGAAGGATCGGCCGAGGGACGAAATCAAGGAAGCGCCGAAGGAGATAGACGTCCGCCAGCTCGTGCAGACCGAGTTCGACTTCGGCGGGGAGGGGAAATGAGAACCGAGTACATATTCCCGACCGTTCTGATCGCGCTCGACGTGTGCGCGGCCCTGCCCTACGCGTGGCACGGCAACTGGCGCATGATGGTTTATTGGCTTGCGGCCGCGACGCTGACCGCTTGCGTGACTTACACAGGAGGCAAGGCATGACATGGAGAGAATTTCAGAAGGCGCACAACTTTCGGGCAGCCGAGAAGTGCTGTGCGAACTGCAAGCATGGCGAGGTGGGCTATGAAGGCGAGTGCGGCTGCTTTCATCCGCTTATCGACACCGACGATCATCTGTGGTCCGGCAACATGGTAAACGATGTGTGCGACCTATGGGAACAGAAAGGCGGCGCGGCATGAGGCGGCGCGGCATGAGACGGCGCGGCATGAGACCGATCGTGCATCTTGACCTCTACTGCGGCGCGGGCGGATGGACTACTGGCTTCGAGGAGGCCATGCTGGAGCTGGGCATACCGTTCCGCGAAATCGCGGCGAACCACTGGTACAGGGCCATCGAGACGATGGTGGCCAACCACCCGAACGTGATTGCGATGCAGGCCGACATCGAGGCGATCACGCCGGACGACATCGACGTGGACGTGATCGACCACCTTCACGCCTCGCCGTCCTGCACGCACCACTCCAGGGCGAAGGGTGGCAAGCCGAGGTCGAACCAGCTCCGGTCGCAGCCGAACGAGATATGGAAGTTCGTGGACAACAAGCACGTCCGCCGCATCACCATCGAGAACGTGCCCGAGTTCACGAAGTGGGGGCCGCTCACGACCGACGGCAAGCCGATCAAGCGGATGGAGGGTTCGTGCTTCCGCGCGTGGCTGGAGCAGTTCACGGCGAGGGGCTACGACTACGAATGGCGGATCCTCAACTGCGCGGACTACGGCGACGCGACATCCCGCAAGCGCTTCTTCCTTCAGGCGGTCAAGCGCAGATGCGGCCTGAAGATACGCTGGCCGAAGCCGACCCACGCAGAGTATCCGAAACGGGGGCAGAAGCGGTGGCGCGGCGTGTCCGAATGCCTCGACTACTCTGATACTGGGCGTTCCATCTTCGGCAGGGACAACCCGTTGGCCGAAAACACCTTGCGGCGCATAGCTGCCGGCGCGGAGCGGTACTGGGGGATCGACCTCAAGCCGTTCATCGTGCGGTTCAACAGGAACTGCGACGCGGAGAGCGTGGACGATCCGATACCTTGCGTCACGGTGAAGGAGCACTATGCGCTTTGCACCCCTATCGTGATGGACCATTTCAAGGGCGGGAACATACAGGACGGCAGCAAGCCTCTCGGATCGCAGACGACGCACGACAGGTACAGCGTCATCCAGCCGTTCGTGATGGACATGAGCCATCCGGGAGACCATGACGACGCACGGCGCGTTGTCGGATCGCACGAGCCGATGAAGACTATCACGACGCGGAACAACATAGCCGTCCTTCAGCCGCTGATCCTCGGCCAGCACGGAGGTGCGACATGCCGTCCCGACAGCGAGCCGTGCCCGACCATAGCAACTGGCGGCGCGATACGGAAGATAGAGGCGTTCGTCATAGACATGAGCCGTCCGGGAGGTACTGACTCGGGGCATATTCGCCCGTCGAAGGAACCGATGCGGACGATCACGACATACGACAACGTGCAAGGGGTGTTCCCGGTGCTGGAGGACGGACGGGTCATCGACATACGGATAAGGATGCTCAAGCCGAGCGAACTTGCGGCGGCGCATTCGTTCCCGAAGGGGTACAAGCTGTCCGGCTCACGGGCCGACCAGGTGAAGCAGATCGGAAACTCGATTCCCGTCCAGACCGCGAAGGCTCTGGTCAAGGCAATGTTTAGAAAGGCAGCGTAATGAACACGATATCGACAGAGGGCTACGAGGCTGAGGAATGTCCGCCTGTGATGGCGATGGAGGTGTACGAGATCGAGCTGGTCCCGTGCCCGGAGTTCGACATGCCGCCCTTCGACCCGTCGAGGGACGGGATAAGGGACGCGGCGAGACGCCACGACGCGCTGGCGCGGCGGAAGTACGCCAAGCCGTTCAAGTGGTTCAAGTTCAACAGGGCGAGGAGGGCGACCGCGAAATGAACGGATGGCGCAGAGTGTCGAAGCGCGAGCCGTGCCCGATATGCGAGCATGGAGACTGGTGCGGCGTGTCGGACGACGGCGCGGTCTGCCACTGCATGAGGGTCGAGAGCGCGAACCCCTGTCCGTCCGGCGGGTGGTTCCACTTCCTGAAGGAGCGCCCGAAGCGCGTGGAGGTGAGGCGCGGGCCGAAACCGCCCGCCCGCCCGAGGCTGTTCAACGCCGAGCTGACCATGGCGGGGTTCCGCGCCGAGTTCGAGAGCCCGGGAGGCGGGAAGGACATCTTCGACTCGCTGATCGAGGTCGCGAACGACCTGAACCTGTGCGCGGCCGACATCGACCGCCTTCTCGTCGGACGGAGCGCGTTCCACGGCGCGTGGGCGTTCCCGATGCTGGACGGAGGGGGAAAGTGCGTCGGGATAAGGCTGCGGGAGTACGGCGGCAGCGGCAAGTGGTCGGTGGGCGGATCGCGGGACGGCCTTTTCTACGACCCGGAGCTGATGCCGAGGGAGGCGGAGTACAACGGGATGAAGGGGCGCGAGCTGGTGGTGGTGGAGGGCGCGACGGACTGCATAGCGGGCTATGCGCTCGGCCTGCCCTGCGTGGGGAGGTCGGCATGCGCCACGGGGGCGGATGCGCTGAAGGAGCTGTGCGCCCGTCTCCTCGTCTCGCGCGTCACGATCGTGAGCGACAACGACGAGTACAAGTTCCGTCCGGACGGGACGCCGTGGAAGCCTGGCGCGGAGGGTGCGCAGGCGCTGGCGCGGAGGATGGGGCGGACGTACAGGATCGTGACCCCGCCGAAGAAGGACCTGCGCGAGTGGTACTACGCGGGGCTGACCGCCGAGACCTTCTGGATGGTGGCGGATCTCCAGCCGTGGCGCAGGGCGCAGGGCGGCGGTCCCGTGCTCTTTCCCCCTTCCGCCCCCAAGACCCCCACCATCCCCCATACTCAGTCATCAGAAGTCAAGAGACCTACAAGGAGACCCCATACTCATGAATAATAATTATAATAATACTACTACGCGCACGTGCGCGTGCGAGGCCGTGACGATACGGCTCGACTGCATACCCCCGACGGCCACGGCCCAGCAGAAGGGAGCGTTCGTCTGCGGAGGGCGCATCCGGTTCTACACGAAGAAGAAGGTCCGGCAGAGCGAGAACTTCCTGGCCGCGCTTCTCTCGATGCACGTCCCGGACGTGCCCTTCTCGGAGCCGGTGTCCCTGAAGGTGCGCTGGACGTTCCCCTACCGCAAGAGCGAGCTCAAGCGGATCGTGAGGGCCGCCGTCCCCATCCCGCACCCAGTGCGGCCAGACCTCGACAACCTGGAGAAGAACCTGCTGGACGTGCTGACCCGCCTCAACTTCTGGACGGACGACTCGCTCGTGACGGAGAAGTCCACCTCGAAGTGGTGGGGGCCGAAGCCGGGGATAGACATCGAGATCCGTCCGATGGCGTTTTGACGGACGGTCTAAACACGATGAACTGTACACCCGAAAAATGCCCGCACAGGGCGCTGATGGAGAAGGCAAGGGCCGCTTGCCTCGCCTGCGACCACATAGAGCCGGCGGGGCATGGCGGCACCGTCTCGTACGACGCCGCGGGGGAGCGCATCGTGCAGCGCGAGAAGATCGCCTTCGACCGGACGCCGAGGGGGCAGGTCACCATCCTTCCGCCCGAGGTCGAGGAGCGCACGGCCGAGCTGTACCGAAGGTGGTGCATGCTCGACACGATAGACGCCCTGCTCATGCTTCACGTGTGCAACGGAGGGACGTGCGCCACGTTCGGCGCGTACCTCGACAGGGTACGCAGGACGATAGAGCGCATGGACGTGACGAGGGACAGCTACAGGGCGACGGCATGGGCGAAGTTCCAGCGGCTGATCCGCAGGTTCGCTTCCTTCATCCACGGACGCCTGCACTCGTGGGACGACGGCCACGGGGGAGCGGTGCGCAGGGAGCGGGAGGACGCCGAGCGGAAGGACTTGCAGCCTGATCTGTTCGACTTCATGGGGGGCGACCGATGACAAGTATGATATATGGCCGCGCCGAGACTGTCAAGTTTTTTGACGCGCCTGGGCCGCACAGGGCCGTCCAGGACGCGTCCGCGCGTTTTCCCCGTGTGTGGATTCGCATTCAAAGGGAAGCGCCCAGACGGCGGATTTCGGGCCATCCGCGCGATGGCGGCCCGTGGGGTAGGTACTCCCGGAGGGGGCGCACACCGTCCTATGCCCAAGGCGCGAGATATCCCGAGAAAATGTAGTGACGAATTTTTCTGAAAACCCAAGGAGGCGGAAATGCGGAAGCGAAAGACTGAGGTGTCGGCTCTGCCGGCGGTAGATGCCGACGAGAACGGTGGCGTCGCCCTTGCCGAGGGCGAGGAGCGGGTGGAACTGTCCGCCCTGCACGAGAACCCGGACAACCCGCAGACGGTGACGGAGGACGAGTTCGGGAAGCTGCGCGACTCGATGCGGCGGATCCATGGATTCCTTCGGACGCGTCCCCTTCTGGTCGAGGAGGACGGCACGATCAAGTGCGGCAACAAGAGGTTCCGGGCGCTGGTGAGGAACGGCGTCAAGGTGGTGCCGGCCGACTACGTGAGGCGGCTTTCGGACTACACGCCCGAGGAGGTGCGCGAGTTCATCCTTCAGGACAACTTGCAGCGCGGGGACTGGGACGTCGACAAGCTGCTCGCGCAGTACAGCGCGGACGAGCTGAAGGCGCTCGGGGGAGGGTTCGACGAACTGATCGCGGAGTTCGCGGCAAGGGGCGCGGAAAGCGAGTTCGAGTATTCGTCGAAGATCGAGGCGCCGCAGTACAACATCACGGGCGAGAACCCGGAGCTGGAGGAGCTGTACGACACGGAGAAGGCGGACGCGCTGGCCAAGGAGATAGACGAGGCCGACGTGCCGAAGAAGGTCAAGGCGTTCCTGAAGGTCGCGGCGATGCGGCATGTGGTGTTCAACTTCCGAAACATAGCCGAGTACTACGCCCACGCCGACGCGAAGGTGCAGCGGCTGATGGAGAAGTCCGCGCTGGTCATCATCGACTTCGAGGACGCGATACGGAACGGGTTCGTGATCGTGTCCGAGAGGATGGCGGCCCTGCGGGGAGGTGACGAAAGCGAGGGCGGCGATGATGCGTGACGACTTCTGCGTGTTCATCCTCACGCACGGACGCGCCGACAACGTGATAACCGCGCGGACGCTGAAGCGGCAGGGGTACACCGGCAAGACCTTCTTCGTGGTGGACGACCAGGACGAGCAGGCCGACCGCTACCGCGAGAATTTCGGGGCCGAGAACGTGCTGGTGTTCGACAAGGAGGATGCGTGGCGGAGGTGCGACCCGATGGACAACGCGCACCGGATGGGCGTCATCCTGTACGCGAGGAACGCTTGCTTTGACCTCGCGCGGAAGGTGGGGGTCAAGTACTTCCTGGAGCTGGACGACGACTACAAGCAGTTCTGCTTCAGGTGGCGGAACGGCGAGAAGCTGGACTGGAGGGACATGGACGACCTCGACTCCGTGTTCTCCGCGATGGTCGAGTTCCTGATCGCGACGAACGCCGACACGGTGGCGATGGCGCAGGCCGGCGACTTCGTGGGAGGGATCAGCTCGACCGCCGCGACGCACCCCGTCCTGCGAAAGGCCATGAACACGTTCTTCTGTCGGACGGACAGGCCGGTGAGGTTCCAGGGCTCGATAAACGAGGACGTGAGCATGTACGCGCTGGCCGGGCTGCGGGGGCGTCTCGTCCTCACGCTGACGTCAGTGATGATCGTGCAGATGGTGACGCAGACCAACGCGGGGGGCATGACCGGGACGTATCTCGACGGCGGCACGTACCTCAAGAGTTTCTATTCCGTCATGGCCGCTCCGTCGTGCGTCCGCATCTCCATGCTGCACGGAGGCACGAAGGACACCGCGCAGCATTGGCGGATCCACCACCACGTGAAGTGGGAGAACTGCGCGGCGAAGATCATCAGCGCGAGGTGGCGCAAGGGCCGTGGCGGGAGATAGCGCAGGATGGCGGTCGCGGAGACAGCGAAGGTCGAGGCGCTGGCGGCGCAGGGATTGTCGAAGGTCGAGATCCGTGGGCTGCTGAAGCGCGACCTTTTGCCGGAGGAGGTTCGGGCTGTGGCCGCTGGGCGTGGAGTGTGGAAGCTGAAGGAGGCGAAGCGGAAGGCGAGCAAGGGCGAGGCGAAGACCGGCGCCGAGAGGATGAGCCAGCTCCGGGCGAAGAAGAACGCCATCGAGAGGCGCGAGCCCGATGACATGGCGCGGCGGAAACGGCTGGAGAAGAACCCCGAGAAGTGGCTGCGGTGGTATTTCTCGAACGTCTTCACCCTACCGTTCTCGGATGGCCACCGCGAGATAATCCGCGCCATCGTCTCGAACGACGCCAAGGGCAGAGATGTCGTGGTGGCGGCCCCGCGTGGCGAGGGCAAGACGAACATCATGCGCTACATGACGCTGTATCTCATCGTCACCAAGCGCTCGAAGTTCCCGGCCATGGGAGGATGGCAGAGCCGGTCGGCGTCGGAGGCGTTCTCTACGTGGAAGATTGCGATCACTTCGGAGCGGCTTGTCGCGGACTATCCCGAATACTTTGCGCCGTTCGCCGTGTCAACCCATGCGAACCGGCTGCCGAAATTGCACTGGCAGGACGAAGACCGTCCGACCGGCGCGGCGATTAGAGCCGAGTTGAAGCAAATCGTCTTTCCCGACGGCCTCGGTGCGATCGCCGCCGGGTCGCTCCAGGGTGACGTCAAGGGCCTGAATATCACGACGGCTGACGGCATGTCGCTCCGCCCCGACAAGCTGCTTCTCGATGACCCGCAGGACGTCAAGCGCGCGGCTGATCCGAAGTTCGTAGCCGACACTCTGAAGCAGATAGACACCCAGTGGCAATGCCTGGCCGGCCCGGACAAGCGAATCTCGATGATGGTGGCTTGCACTATCTACGCGCCCGACGACGTGGGCGAATCCCTCGGCAAAAGGCGCAATACGGTCTTCGTGAGGGTTCCTCGCGTCGTGTCGTGGCCAGTGGACTTCGAGAAGGAGTCTTCGCCGGCGCGCCAACTTTGGGACAGATGGTTCGACCTGTACGACGATGACAAGACACGGGACATGGCGTTCAGGTTCTACCGGCAGAACCGCACCGCGATGACGAACGGCTTCAAGGTTTCGTGGAAGTATCGCTTCGACAAATCCAAGGGCGACCCGGACGCGCTCTTCGGCGCGATGGTGGACTACTACACGAAAGGGCGCGAGGCGTTCTTTTCGGAGTACCAGAACCAGCCCGTGGCGCACGAGACCAAGTACTACGAGCTGACGCCGAAGAACGTCCTCGAACATCAAATCGAATTGCACGAGAACGAGATGCCGGAGGATACCGTCTTCGCCTCGCTGTCCACGGACATCAACTATTCGTACGGATTGACCTATGAGGCGGCGGCTTTTAGACGCGACGGATCCATGCACGTCTTCGCCAAGGGTGTGTGGTGCCAGAATCCTCTACCGATTTCGGCCAAAAACACGAACCAGGAACAGAGGCAGAGGCTCGTCAAGCGGGCGCTTGAGGTCATGGCGGAATGGGTGGACGTGCAGCCGTGGAAACTGGACGTCTGGTACATCGACGCCGGCGGCGAGCAGTTCGACACGGTGACAACCTTCTGCCGGAAGGCGAAGAAGAACGGCAAACTGGGCCGTGCGATGATAGGCCGCGCCGGCAGGACCTACGACCCCTCGGTGAAGACGTGCGTCGGCCGTGTCCGCGGCAGGGTGTACGCGTGCTTCACCCGCGACAGCGGCAAGTGGTACTGCATGGACGCCGACTACTACAAGGAGCTGGCGCAGACTTCGTACGTCACGCCCATTGGCGAACCCGGAAGCGCGACAATATACAAGGGCTCGCACCGCGACTACGCCGAACAGATATGCCGCGAGGTGCTGGAGGCCAAGGGCGTCATCATGGGACGTGGCGGCCGGACGATGGTGGTGTACAAGTGGAACACGCTGCCGGGCAAGCACGACCACCTCGACACCCATGCGATGAATTACGCCGCGGCAGGGTACGAGGGCGTGCTGTCGATGTCGGCGGAGTCGGATACGGGCACGGGTGCGCAGGGCGCGGGCGGCAACGCCCCGAAGAAGAACAGGAGGAAGGTCTATCATGGCTAAGAACAGGCGGAAGGTCTACGAGGACGTGATGCGCGACGAGACTGCCGACGGCATCCCCTGCGCGGAGTGCGGATGCCGCCATTCGTATGTCGTGCGGACGGTGAAGATGGGGTCTGTCATCCGCCGGACGAGGCGGTGCCGACACTGCGGCCACGAATACTACACGACCGAGGCGGGATGATGTTCTACTGTATCTTTGACGCAGTAGAACACCGCCGCCAACTGCGTCAAAGATACAGTAGATCACCCCCGCCCGACTGTATCTTTGACGCAGTAGGGAACGGGCGCGGATTGGCGGAAGGCGTGAAAACCATGCAAAAGTGCTACATATAGCACCGTGAACATGGTTTTCGCGCTTGACTTGCGCTATTATGTACGCGCAATGGCACAAAACCAGACAGACATGGCGAACGCACCGTCGGCAGGGGTGAGCGACGCGGACTTCGCGGAGGCCGCGGCGAACCCTTCCTCGTTTACGGTGGACGGACTCTCGCAGACGAACCGGCCGCTTTCGGAGCTGATCGCGGCTGACCAGTACCTGCGCAAGCGCGCGAGGGCGGGACGGCGCCGCCATCCTCTCGCGGGGATGGTGTCGCATCTTGTGCCGCCGGGGACGTGCGACCGCTGAAAGGAGCCCGACGAGATGGCGAAGAAACACCAGAGGACATCGTTCGAGGGGGCGCAGATAAGCGCCCGCTTCGACAACGCCCGGCACACGCCCGACACGGACTCCCTTTTCCGCAACGTGGATTCGCTGGCGATCACCGCCGCGCTTTCGCCCACGGTGCGCCGCACGGTGAGGGACCGTGCGCGGTACGTGGTGTTCAACTGCCCGTACGCATGGGGGATGCTCGACACGCATGCGTCGTACGTCGTGGGGGCGTGGGTGTCCGCTTCTTTCCCGCGCGGGGGCGTGCCGGAGAAGGTGCGCGACAGGCTGGTGCGCGACTTCGACGCGTGGGCGCTCAAGGTGGGGCTGTGGGAGAAGCTGCGCACGATGGTCCGGGCGAAGACCACGGACGGCGAGGCGTTCGCCATGTTCTTCACGGATCCCACAATCGTGGACAGGAAGAACCACGTCACGCTGAACCTCGCCACGATAGAGTGCGACCGCGTGGAGTCGTGGACGGAGGCGATCACCCGCGAGAACGAGACGGACGGCATCCGCTTCGACGCCTACGGCCACCCGACGGAGTACCGCATACTCAAGTACCACCCGGGAGACTACCGCGTCAGCATCAAGAACCGCCGCGGCGAGTGGATAAAGGCGACGAACGTCATACACTACTTCGACGTGCTGCGGCCCGAGCAGGTGCGCGGGGTGAGCGACTTCGTGTCCGCGCTGGAGATTCCGGCAGACCAGAAGTCCTACCGCTCGTCGGTGACGCAGACCGCGATCAACGCGGCGAACATCAGCGGCGTGCTGGAGACCGACCAAGTGCCGGAGTGCTTCGACGACGAGGACGCGTCCATAGGCAAGTGCGCGATGGAGGTCAAGCCGAACACCGTCTTCCAGATGCAGCGCGGCGCGCTCGTGACCATGCCGGAGGGGTGGAAGATACACCAGCTTCAGGCGCAGCAGCCGACGTCGCTCTACCCCGACTTCGTGCGTTCGCTGATCGCGGAGATGGCGCGCTGCCTCTCGATGCCGGTCAACCTCGCCATGTGCGACTCGAGCCAGCACAACTTCGCGTCCGCGAAGATCGACCACACCGTGTACGGCGACAAGATCGACTCCATCCGCTCGACCCTCGCGACGAAGGTGCTCGACCGCATCTTCTCCAAGTGGCTGGAGGAGTACGCGGTGCAGCAGAGGATCGACGAGAAGACGCTGGACGCGCTCCTGGACGTCGAATGGCTGTTCATGGCGAGGCGCAGCGCGGACGTGATGAAGGACGCGAGCGCCGACAACACGCGGCTGGGGAACGCCTCGCTTTCGTACGAGACGCTTTACGCGAAGGACGGGAAGGACTGGAAGCGTGAGGTGCGCCAGGCGGTGGCCGAGCGCGCGCAGATCCTGTCGTGGTGGCGCGAGGAGTGCGCGAAGAACGGACTGCCCGAGGACACGCCCTGCCCCTTCTTCGCGAAGTCCGCGCCGGTCCCGTCCGCGCCGACCGAAGACCAGCTTCAGCACGACACGCAGAAGAACCTCAACCCGAACAACCGGGCGAAGGGAAATTGACGGACAGTCCAAACGTGAAGGAGAACTGACATGCCACCTGAAAAGATAGCCGAACTCTTGAAGAAGCCGCTCGTCGCGACGGGCGTTGTCTCGCTCGTCGCCGAGAAGGACGCCGAGGGCAAGCCCGTGGAGGGCAACAAGAAGATGACGATCACCGCCTACAACGGCGGGCTGATGAACGTCGCCTGGGGCTACCCCGTCGGCATCGAGCTCGCGGGCCTGAAGTGGCGCGACGACAACGCCGTGCCGATCCTGTGCCAGCACAAGACGTACTCGATCGACGCGATATGCGGACAGGCGACGAAGGTGTCGCACGACGGAAAGACCCTCACCATCGACGCGGACTTCATGCCCGTGTCGCAGGACGCGAAGAAGGTGCACGAGCTGGCGAAGGCGGGCTTCAAGTTCCAGGCGAGCGTGGGAGTGTCCGCGAGCGACGTCATCTTCATCGACGCGAAGCAGTCCTACAAGCTCAACGGCGAGGAGGTCAAGGGCGAGTGCTACATCGTGCGCGCCGGAACGCTGAACGAAGTTTCCATCGTCCCGCTCGGGGCGGATGGGTCAACCCAGACGGCTATTGCGGCCGCCGCTAACACAAACAAGGAGGGCATCATGCCTGACGAAGAGAAGAACAAAAAGCCGGTGGAGGCCGCAAAGCCGACCGACACCGCAACCGTGGAGGCGGCACAGACCGCAGAGCGCGAGCGCGCCGCTTCCCTCATCGCCGCGTGCAAGGGGCACGAGGACATCATGGCCAAGGCCGTCAAGGAGGGCTGGACCGCCGAGAAGGCGGAGCTGGAGTGCCTCAAGGCGGAGAAGGCCGCAGCAGAGCAGGCGAAGATCGAGGCGTCCCGTCCGGGCGCTCCCGCGATCATCGACCTCAAGGCGAGCGCGCCGAAGGACGCGAAGATCGTGGCCGCTGCCGCGTGCATGGGCGCCGCCATGCTTGACAAGGACGTGGAGGCCGCGTTCAAGGACGTCGATCTCGACGCCGCGCACGACCTGCATGTGACGCGTCTTTCGGACGTGTTCGCCGCGTTCGGGTTCACGTACCGCCTGGGCGACGACGCCTCGATGATGAAGGCGATCAAGGCCGCGTTCTCGAACTCCGACATCCCGAACGTCCTCTCGAACGTCGCGCACAAGTTCGTGCTCAAGGGCTTCGGAGAGGTGGGCGAGAGCTGGCGTGCGATCGCCAAGCCGCGCGCCGTGCCGGACTTCAAGGCCGTCAAGGGCGTCCGTCTCGTTCTGGGCGGTCTCCTGAAGTCGCTCGTCAAGGGCGGCGAACTTCAGCACGTCGACCTCTCGGACGACGCGCGCTCGATCCAGGCCGCGACGAAGGGGTCCATCGTCGGTATCAGCCGCCAGGATCTCATCAACGACGACCTCGCGGTCCTCTCGGAACTCCCGGAGCGCTTCGGCCAGATGTCCGGCCGCACGATCAACAAGGACGTGTTCGGCGCGCTTTCGACGACCGCCAGCGACTACGGCGCGAACACCACCGGTGCGCTTGCGCTTGACGCGCTTGCCGCCGCATACGCGCTTGCGCTCGCCATCAAGGACGCGAACGGCGACCCCCTCGGGGCCATTCCCGACCGCATCCTCTGCTCGCCGTCGAACTTCCTTACGGCGAAGGCGATCTACCAGTCCGAGCACATCGTCTCGGGCGCGTCCAGCAAGACGCCGCGCGACAACGTGATGCGCAACATCCTTGCGCCCGTCACGTCTCCGTTCCTCTCCGGGACGAAGTACTGGCTGTTCAACTCGGCGTTCGGCCTCGTCGACGTCGCGTTCCTCAACGGCCGCCAGACGCCCGTGGTGGAGACGGCGGAGGCCAACTTCCACCAGCTCGGAATCGAAATGCGCTGCTACTACGACTACGGCCCGTCGGCCGGCGAGCTCAAGGCGGCGGTGTACTCGACCGGCGCGTAAGGTTTTGCGGCGCGGCGGCATCCCCGTCGCCGCGCCCTTTTCGAACACTCCAAGAAAGGAAACTGAAAAATGGCTATTGCAGCAACTTCCGCCATCTTCCGCAAGACTGGCGACACGCTCGATTACACCCCTTCCGCCGCCGTCAAGGCTGGCGCCATCGTCAAGGTTGACGGCCTTCTCTGCATCGCGCAGTGGGACATTCCGGCGAACACGACCGGCGTCCTGAAGGTTCTCCACCGCGGCGAGGTGGTAGAGGTGACGACCGACGAGGCGATCGGCGCGACCAATGCGGGCGTGGCGATCTACGTGGATTCGTCCGGCCTCGCCACAAAGACTTCGACGAACAACACGCTCCTCGGGTACACGGCTTACGCCGTCGCATCCACGGATCTGACCTTCTCGGTCGTCTGCTCCTAAGAGGGCAAGGGGAACGTGCCGATGCGCAAGCCGAGCGAATACCTGCCCGCCGCAGTGATGGGGCTTCGGAGCCGTCTGATGCCGGACTGCTCCGAGACCCTGCGCCATGCGGGGAGGTCCGCCGAGGTGACGCGCGTCGGCTCGCTTTCGAGGGGAGAGGACGCGATGGCGGGGGCGGACGTAAACGAAGACGTGCGCGTCCTCGCCCTCGCGTCCGACTTCCCGGAGCTGGAGAAGGGACGGCTCGTCTCGCTGTCCGGGAAGTGGCGCATCGTGACGAGCGCGAGGACGGATCCTGCGGCGGCCACCCTGTCCGTGGGAATGTCCGCAGAGCTGGAGAAGTGCCGCGCGTCCTACAGGCGCCCGGGCACGAAGATCGCGCAGCCCGTGGACGTGCTGGCAGTCGAGGGCGAGGTGATCGAGCCGAACGGCGAGGCGTTCGCGCCCACGCCCTGCCGCCAGTGGCATGTGGCCGTCCCCGAGGAGGGATGGTACGAGCCGACCGAGCCGCAGGTGGGAGACCGCATGGAGCTGGACGGAACGAGCCTGCGCGTGGCGTCGGTGGCGAAGCGCGACGGGTTCTTCATCCTCGAAGCAAGGGCCGGGAGGTGACGCGATGCCGGCCGCGATAGCATTCGAGTGCGAGGTGTCGGAGCGGGGCATTGCCGACTTCATCAAGGCGCTGGCCCGCTACCAGAAGGAGACGCAGAGGGACATGCGCTCGGCGCTGCGCTCCGTGACGATCGACCTCATACGCTCGCTCCGCGCGAGGACGCGGAGGTCGAGGAAGTTCATCGAGCGCATGGAGATTTCGAAGTCGTACCTGCCGCCGAAGTGGATCAAGCGCGGGCACAGCGGGAGGCCGCTCCGGAGGATGCAGCTCATCCGCTGGGGCAACGGCACGAACTGGCTCGACCACCGCTACGTGTACGGCGGCGAGTATGTCAGGGGGCCGAGGGGCGGACAGAGGGTGCGCCCCTTCTCCGAGGCGCAGATGCGCAAGGAGGCGCAGAGGAACTACGGCCAGATACGGAACTGGGGACTGGCCAAGAAGTCCTGGGGCTGGTTCATGAAGTCGCTTTTCCGGCAGTCCATGCAGGACGAGAACCCGAAGGCGGTCATAACGCCCGGCATGGTGGACGGAGGCATCACGGAGCTGCGCGAGGTGCTGCCCGACGGGACCGTGGACACGTCCGCGCCGATCCGGTGCGACATCGACATCGTGAACAAATTGAAGTACATCCGGTCGGCCATGCCGCCGGGGGTGTTCGCGATCGCCGTGCAGAAGGCGACGAACATCATCAACAAGAAGATCGAGAGCGGCCTGCGGTCGAGGAGGTTCAGGGCATGAGCGCGGTGTCGGTCAGCGCGTCGATGGAGGCGAAGCTGCTGGAGACGCTTCGCGCGCTCGTCCCGGAGGTCCGCGCGGTCGGGCTTCTGGAGACGGCCGACGCGGGTGAGCAGAAGGACGAGGACCTGACCACAATCCAGGTGCGGGCGTACAACTTCGTGCAGACGCGGGAGGCTTCGCCGTTCTTCACGCTGTCGGCGGAGATAAGGCTTTACGTGGAGCAGGCCGAGAGCGCGAACGGCGGGCTGTTCCGGGACGCGCACGAGAAGATAGCGCTCTGGCTCGAGGGCGTGATGGAGGACGTGGACGGATCGCTCGACACGGCCAGGGCGCATGTGGACGGGCTCCAGCGCAACGGCGACGACAAGGACTTCGACACGACGACCGGCGAGTGGTTCGCCGTATGGAACGTGACCCTCTCGGGTCGCATCAAGCCAACCGAAGAACAGGAGGAAACGTAATGGCAAACAACGGGTTCAACGCGGCCACCGACATATTCTCGATGGGCGCGAAGTGGAAGGTGAAGTCGAGCGACGCGAACGCGTCCGGCTCCGTTGCGGAGTGCCCGAACGCGGTGGGCGACACGACGCACCGCGACGCGTACGCGCAGCGGATCGCGCCCAGCGCGGAGTACACGTGCGTGGACGACGTGGACGAGCTGCCGGACCTCGGCACGGTCGTGACCATCGACGAGAAGAAGGTCATGATTACGCAGATCGTGGTCAAGACCGCCAAGGGCTCGGCGCCCACGGCGAGCGTGAGCGGGACGCAGGTGAACGACAACGCGACGACGCGGCGCACGTACAGCTGCGGCGAGATCGCCCTGTCGGCGCGGCACAAGGCGCAGGACATTCTCGGGATGCTCGGGGAGAATACGCCGGACACGCTCACCGAGTCCACCTTCACGTTCTCGATATCGCCGTCCCTTGCCGATCCGAAGGGCGTCATCGAGAACAACGACTGCGCGGACGGAAAGGTGGTCGCGCAGTTCACGCACACGAGCGGGACCGGCGCGGCGATATCCGCGCCTGCGGTCAGCGGCGCGACGAAGGTGGTCAGCGACCCCGTGAGCAAGACTTCGCCCGAGAACGACTACGTGACGGTCACGTATTCGGTGACGGATTCGCTGGTCGGCGCAGAGCCGACGTAAGGGGGCCGTCCAGATGGTCGCGGAACTTGCGAAAGGCGACTTCGAGGACATGCGGGCGGAGGGGCTGAACCCGACGCTCGACGACTTCGACCGCCTGAACCAGCTCGCCCTTCGCCTGGAGGACGGCGCGGAGACCACGCCCGCCAACCATCCGCGCATCGGATGGGCGGGCGACGTGCCCTTCCACGAGCCGACCGCCTGCGCGCTGATGTGGCTGCAGGACTACGCGGGGCATGTTCCGTGCGACGAAGAGACGCAGCAGAACTTCTTCTACTTCGCGTGCGCCCACGCCACGGATCCGTCCGCGTTCGACGGGCTGGAGACGCCGAAGGCCATCGAGAAGGCCGTCAGGGCGTGGTTGCGCAAGGTTCCGTGCACGGTGCGCGAGATGGCGAGGGCGTGCCACTACGCGACGTGGGGATTCGACGACGCGGTGCCCGCCATGTCTCCGATGAAGATGGAGCACCTGCGCAGGTCCGGGAAGAGCGCGGCGGTGGCGAACCTCGAAAGGCTGGAGCGCGTGATGGCGCAGGCGGCCGCGCTGACCGGCCTGTCGTACCTCGACCTGATGGCGCAGACGCCGTCGCGCCTCAACGCGATGGTGCTTGCGTCCCAGGTGGAGGCGGGCGCGACCGTCTCGCGCAACACGTCCAAGCTGCAAGTGGACTACACGAGCACGCTCAACGAGATAAGGGCGAGGCTGGAGAGGGAGCGCGGCCATGGCGGGTGAGGAAGTCAAGATACACCTCTCGACGTACCTGAAGGACGCCGGGATCAAGGCGACGAAGCAGCAGGTCGCCCAGCTTTCGCGCGACATCCAGAGGATGAACCGCGAGGCGCAGAGCGAAACCGACAAGACGGTGCAGCAGCTCGGCAGGCTGCCGGGCGCGTTCGGCAAGATACAGGGCGCTCTGAGCGGGTTCGGCGCGAAGGCGATGTCCGTGATCGGCGCCTTCAAGGTGGGATGGGACATCGGCACGTGGCTAAATGAAAAGGTCATCATGCCGCTGTTTGGCATCAAAGACCCGATCGAGGAGCTGAAGAAGGAGAACCGGGCGCTGAAGAGGCAGGCCGAAGAGGCCGCGTCGAAGTGGGAGGAGGCGTTCCAGAAGTGGTCCGACGCGTGGGCGAGGGAGGTCAGCGGGGCGGAGAAGGCGAGACAGGCCGTCGAGGACGTGACGCAGGCCTATCTCAAGATGCAGGCGGCGAAGGAGCGCGTGGCGTCGGCCGGGAACGACGCGACGATGCTGGGGATGCAGCGCGACAAGTTCAACGCGATGGCCGGCGCTTCCAGTCCCGAGGAGGCCACGGCGATAGGGAAGTACCACGACGTGCTGATCGCAGAGGAGAAGGCGAAGCAGTCGCTGGCGAAGTTCGACAAGGACGCGGAGGCGGCCGCGGTGCGCCAGGCGTCGGCGGAGGAGCAGCTTGCGAAGGCGACCGACAAGCGCGCGCGCCTGAAGCGGCAGATGGTCGAGCTGGACAGGAAGATCGCCTACATGCAGAGCCAGGAGTCGGTGCAGGATCTCGGGTTCAAGAAGTCCGCCGAGGAGGAGGAGAAGCTGCTTCAGCGAAAGGCCGCGCTCCAGGAGCGCATCTACAACGCGGACCGGGACGTGAGGAACCGCAAGGCGGACGTGGCGGCGATGGCCGAGG
This sequence comes from uncultured Verrucomicrobiota bacterium, assembly GCA_946631535.1. The sequence goes on along the minus strand of CAMPAF010000001.1, from coordinate 17,851 downwards.
CGAGGACTGCGGAGGCGCAGGAGCGGAAGAACATCGAGGACCGGGCGAGCCTGGAGATAGACGAGCGCAAGAAGGCGTATGACGACTACGTGGCCTACGTCGAGCAGGAGGATGCCCGCCGGGCCGAGGAGGAATGGCAGAGGCAGCAGGAGACGATACGCCGTGCCGCCGAGGAGGAGCTGCGCGAGCGCCAGAGGGTCGAGAGGGAGCTGGCCGCGCAGAGGATAAGCGACCTTCGCGCGGAGCTGTCGGAGCGCCAGAGGGCCGAGGGCGAGGCGAAGAGCCGGCAGAGCGCCGCGCAGGGGTCGCTTTCGACCGCGTGGGGATGGTACAGGAACCAGTCGCAGATGCAGGCCGTCATCGACGAGCAGAAGGCCCAGGCGATGGCCGAGGCGCAGTGGGAGAAGGACTTCGAGCGGCTGAAGTTCAGGCGCAGGGACTGGCGCACGGCGGAGTTCGGATCGCTGTCCGCGTCCGACGAGGCGGTGCGCCAGGTGGCGTTCGCGAAGGAGGAGAAGGCGGCGGCGGACAGGGCCGTGATCGAGACCGCCGAGAACACCCGCAACCTCGCGGAGAAGCTGGACGAACTCTTGCAGATAAAGGGGTGACGCGATGGCGTGGAGAACGGTAAACTTCAGCGCGAACGGCGGCACCCTCAATTCCACCACGCCGCTGTACTATCAGACGTCCAGCCCGACGTACTGGGCGAGCGCCAAGAACTCGGGGGTGTCGTACAGGGTGTATTCCATCACGAAGCCGACGAGGAGCAACTACATCTTCTCCGGGTTCTGGAGCTCGTCTTCGGGGAGCGGCACGCAGTACGTGAGCGCAAGCGGAAGCATGCTGTATCCGTCCACCGCGCCGACGGACGGAATCACGGTCTACGCCGGATGGAACGCGTACGCGACCATAACGCTCAACAGGAACGGAGGGAGCGGCGGCACGGCCTCGTTCTACTACAAGCTGAACGGCGGAGGGTTCTACTCCAACACCGCGCTGACTTCCGCCATAACGTCGATCACGCCGCCGACCGGCGCCGGCGTGTTCCGAGGATATTCCCTTAACGGGGTGCTTTACATCGACGAGCAGGGCCGATTCACCCAGGCGCTGCTTTCCGCGGCCATAAGCGCGAACTACACGCTCACGGCGCAGTGGACGAAGTTCGGGGACGTGACGGACTACTTCGGGTTCGCAAGCGCGAACCTCATACCGATCTCGAGCGACAGCGGGGACGGCAAGCGCAGGACGTGCGCGGCCAATGCGACCTGGAGCGGCACGACGCAGAATGGTGGCGCTGGAAGGTACTCGTCTGGCGTGAACGACATCGGCGGGATATGGCGCAACCCGACCGTGACGTACAGGGTCGTGGGCGATGTGACCTTCTCGACGCAACTGGGCAAGGCGTACTCGGCCACGAAGTCCGGCAGCACGATGACGATATCCGGGTGGATGATTACATCCGTACGCGTCCAGACGGCCGTGGGGAAGTTCCCGACGATCACGGTCTCGGCGGTCGCAAACGAGGGCGCGAACGCGATCAACCTGTTCAGCGTGAGCGTGTCCGTGGTGGCGAGGGCGAGGGCGCAGTACCTCATGAGCGCCGTGTCCGGAGGCGGCAACTTGCAGACGTGCGACATCGAGGCGAGCTGCACGCCCGTGGTGTGCGCAGAGAACAACATGCCGTGCGCATCCGACGTGGTTGGCGGGAAGTACGTCGCCAGGGCGACGACGTACGCGCCCGGAGGCGACGCGGCGCCGACCGCAGGGAACGGCTTCACTTCCGTCGGGGAGCCGAAGGCGTGCGGAGACAAGGACTACCCGATGTGGTCGATTACGGCAGAAAAGGAGATCACCTGATATGGGCTACTACACAGGAAACGGCGTCGTGACAGGCGGCGGATCCACCGTGTCCCTTCGCTCGACGGGTCCGGCGGTGGGCGGCGCGTACTACGCGTACCAGCGCATAAACTCGACCGTCACGACGAAGAACGGCGTGTCGCTCTCCACCGCGCAGGGCGAGAGCGGAGACATCAACCTCAACTACTGGCAGTGGCCGGGAGGTGCGGTCGAGCCCGGGAGCCGAGGCACGACGAAAAGCGTCTCGTACCAGCAGATAAACGGCTCGAACCTCTACGCGCTCGTGATAACGAACAACACGATCCAGGTGCGTGGCAAGCAGGGAACCTACGATTCGGGGTGGCAGTCATGACACCGAAGAACTACATAACGCAGTTGTCGAAGGAGGACATGAAGGAGCTGGCCGCGCTGACCAACGTCGAGAGCGGCTTCCTCGTCCGCATCGACAAGACCGGCGGGAAGATCAAGATCGGGATCGACGAGTCCGCGCTCGCCCTTGCCATCAACGGATTCTTCCGCAACGGAGGGTGCAACACGAACGCGGCGAACTGCACGGCGGTGTCGTTCAATCCGCCGAGCTGACGGAGGGCGCGGACATGGGATCGACTGTATCTTTGACGCAGTTCCTGGATGCCAGCGACTGTATCTTTGACGCAGTAGGCGGACGGCGTTTCCCCTCTTTCCCCCACCACCCCCATTCTCCCCTTTGAGTCAGGATCAAGCGATGATGTATTCCCCCATAAGTATATTATTACTTACCTGCGCGTGCGCGTGTGCGCGAGGCGTTTTGACGGCTGGTCCAAACACGGAGGACTGAAGATGGAACAGACGAACGCCATAATCGACTGCGACGTGACGAGGCTCGACGTGCCGCTCCGCTCATGGAAGGCGAGGCAGGGCCGGAACTTCGTCGCCCTGCTGCGCCGGGTGCCCGCCGACGTGACGGGGCTTTTCGTGCGCGTGTTCCGTGCGAACGGGGCGTACTTCGACGTGCAGGCGCACGAGCATCCTGGCGGCGAGTGGACGGTGCGGATCCCCGCGACGTGCTTTCCCGCCGTCGGTGACTTCAAGTACGAGGTTCACGCCACGGCGTCGGACGACCAGCCGGCGGCGATCGGAGAGGGGCGGCTTGTCGTGGACGCGTTCAGCTCTGGATCCGCCCCGACCGAGGGGGAGGTGCGTCAGGTGGCGGAGCTGCCTACCGAGGGCGGCGGTACGGTGCAGGTCGTGATGGTTTACGAGGACGGCGCGTGGAAGATGCGGGCCGTGACCGAATGAAGGAGGCGAATATGGCGATACCTGTCATACTGAAAGGCGACACGGCGCGCGAGATAACGCTTGCGCTGGCCGATGGCTACGACTTCTCGGGGTGTTCACTGCTCGTGGAGTTCTGCGGGGTCGAGAGGACGTTCGACGAGCTGACGCCCGGCGGATCCGTGGCGCTCGGCTTCTCGGCCGAAGAGACGGCCACGTTCCCCCTCGGCACGTCGAAGGTGATGCTTTCCCTGCGCAACGGCGCGGGGATGGTGCGGCACATGCCGTGGGCGAAGGTAAAGGTCACCGACTGCCCGGAGGACGTGTACGAGGCCGCGATCCACATCGACCCAGCGACACTGAACGTGGACGACCTGACGAGCGGCGATTCGCTCGGCGCGGTGAAGACCAAGCTGCAGGCGGTGATCGACTTCCTGCGCGGGCTCGCCTGCGTGGCGGTGTGTCTTTCCATGATTCGGCCGACCGTCGCCTACGCGGACGTGGCGCCGCTCTACACGACGCCGAACGACATGCCGGGCGACGCGCGGCTCATGACGAACGTCGTGGAGTATGTCGATGCCCATACGCCGGTCGTGGACTTCTCGACGAACAACGCGGCGCTGGTCGAGACGATCGAGGCGAAGGCTCCGGCTCCCGACCTGACGGCATCGACGAACTATACGGACTACGTTGCGCGGCACATACGCACGAACGACGTCCTGCGCTCCTTCGTGAAGGAGGACGGCACGATTTACCACTGGATAACGAACGGCATCTGGGCGGTCAACGATCTGCACGGCGACGGCTGGGACGATTCGTACCTGTCGGGCCCGAGGCTGTATCTGTGGGAAGGGTTCGGCACAACCAACTGGACGTGGTATCTGACAGGCGGGTCGTCGTCTCCGTACAGGACGACGCAGGCCGGCGCGGATGCGGACATCCTTCGGTTCCATTACTCGAACAGCCGGACGAACACGTTCATCCGTGGCGGCGCGCTCATGTATGCGGAGAATGTCGGAAGCATGGTTTCGTCGAGGTTCAACGCGGCCTCAAGGATCACCACGAACGACGTCTGCAACATCGTTACGAATTTTTCGGGGTATTGGTCGTGCGAGATGGGGACGCTCACAAAGGGTGCCACTTCTGACGCATGGTGGGGCCGTCTTTATAACGCGTCCAGGACTTATCAGCACAAGGTGGAATTGGGTTATACGGGCTCTAACAGTTGGCTGCTTCAGGACGACGCCGACGGGCTCAGCATGAACGTGTATGCCCAAGGTTCGCCAGAGGCAAGAATACTCGCGTTCGAGCTGGCCGATGGTTCGACAGCCGCAGCCTCGCTCGGAACAAACAGGATCGTGCTCGTGCGAAAGTGGCTGCTGTCAGACTATGCCCGGATGTCGGATATCCCTGATTCTGACGCGATCGCCACGAACCTCGTCAAGACGGTGATAAGCAATTCGCTCTACAACCTCACGTACGACCAGACGCTTGGCGTGACGTGGCGCAAGACCGCAGAGGGCGGCGCGTTCTACGAGAGGTGCTACACGAACATCAACATGACGGGGGTGCAGCCATGAGGCGGATATCGGCATTCATCTTCTCCGCGCTTCTCTCGCTCTGCGCGGGCGCGGTGGAATACGGCATCACGCCGTCGGGCGAGGTCTCGTCCAACAGGTGGCAGTACGTGATGATCGACCAGCGGGGGAACATCGCGCCGAGCAACGCGGTCGCGACCGTGACGGAGGCTGCGGCGACAGCGACGCGGATCGCGGCGGCGGAGGTCGCGGCGGTGGCGTACACGAACGCGGAGGCGCAGACGAAGGCCGCCGTGGACGACCTCGCGGCCGCGATCATCGGGCAGAACCTCGTCGTGTACGAGGACGACTTCATGTATTCGCTCGGGGACGCGATAGCGATATCCACGAACTGCCACTGCCGCGTCTACCGCTTCGACGCGAAGGTGTCGCAGGTGGCGGTGGACGGCGTTCCGTGCGACCGCTCGTGGGTGTACTTCGGATTCACCGAGAACATCGGGAGCCTGAACCCGGTCGCGCAGTTCAAGGATTCGCTTTCGTCCGAGATCGACTGGGGCGAGATCGCGTGCGGGACGCCGGAGGCGCAGGACCATACCTTCGTCGTGAACGGCGAGAGCTACGAATACTGCTACCGCATGTCGGTGGACATTCCGCGCACCTACACGACGGCGTTCCTGCGCGTGTACACGGAGATCACCTCGCAGGTGGGGGACGGGAGCGTGCTGAACATAACGGGCGGCATAGCCGGGGGAATGACGCAGACCGTCACGTGGGGCGCGAACACGATACAGTTCATCGGCGGGCTGGCCGTCGAGCCGGAGGGGGAATGACGATGCAGGGGATGTACGAGACATACCAGCATGCGGTGCTCGTCCTGTGCGTGGCCGCGCTCGCCGCGCTGTTCCTCGGGACGCTCGCCTATGCCGTGCGCGACCAACTGTCCGCGCTCGTGGGGTTCATGAGGGCGCATCCGTGGGCGTCGCTCGTCCTGTCCCCGGCGGTGGCCGTCCTGGTGGTGTACGGATCCACGAAGCCGACGCCCACGCCGACCGTCAAGGGCATCACGCTCGGATCGCCCATGGAGACGCCGTCGCACGTCTCGCTGGAGTGGCAGGCCGACGAGGGCAAGGAGATAACCACGAACCAGCTGGTGCGCGTGTACTGGCGCGACGCGTACAGCGGCGGGTGGCACCTCGCGGCGGAGGGGTACGGGATCACCAACGCGACGGTCAGCGGCTTCTTCATCAACCGCGACACCGACTGGATGGTCGAGGTCGAAGACCCGGACGAGCAGGAGGACGACGAATGAAGCGGATCGCGACAGCGGCGGCCATTTGCCTTGCGTTCGCGGCGCTTGCGGACGACGCCCCGCTCCTCGGCGCGGCGAACGAAAAGACGAACATCGTGTCGAACGTCGCCACAGTCAGGCAGTGGTCGAGGCAGTATGTCTTCGTGGACGGCGCCGGGGTGCTGCACGACAAGTCCGGCAAGCTGGTCGCGTGGGCTGACGAGGTGGGGAGGCAGAACCGCGCGAGCAACGTGCAGCAGGTCGTGCAGGCCGCGCACGACGGCATGACCAATTCCCTCCGGAGGGTGTACGACCTGACGAACAGCGTCCCGGAGCGGGGACTTGCGCTGCGCTTCTCGATGAAGCCGTCCACGGGGCGGCAGAACTTCTTCGCCTACATCGTGGACGAGACGAGCGACGGCACGAACGACGTCGCGCGATACTACTTCTCGCACGTCCTCGACGTGCCGCCGAAGATCCAGCGCAGGTACAGGGGCGGCGAGAGTTCCGTGTTCGTGGAGGGCGAATGGATGAACTACACGACGAACGGGACGGCGGTGGTGGACGCGCAGGGCGTGACGTGGAACGGATGCAACCAGATACGGTTCGTCCGTCCGGCGTGGGCGCAGGGCTATCCCGTCCGGCCGAACAGGCACTGCACGATCGGGCATCCCGTGAGCGGGCTCGACTTCGCCGGCGCGATGGTGTTCGTGGACGGCAGGCCGACGCTCACGGGGTACGTCACGAACGGAACGGAGCGGGCCTACTTCGACAACGGAGTATTCAAGGGAACGGAGGAGATCGAGGAATGAAACGGATCATGTTTGCAGTGGCCGCGATCGCGGCGGTGTCGGCGCACGGGCTGACCGACACGGAGAGAATACACCTGCGCAACCTCGCGCAGCGGCCGAGGTGCGAGGAGCGCAGGCAGGTCGTGGTCGGCGGGGTGACGAACATCGTGGAGACATGGAGGCGCGGCGGGTACTCGTGGACGCAGACGAACACCGTCCGCCGCGTGATAGGCACGGTGCAGACCAACACGTTCGAGCAGCGGCTGGCCGAGGCGAGGGCGCTTGCCGAGCAGTGGCGGGGGATGGCCACGAACGCCACGGCGCGTGTCGAGCGCGTGACCGCCGCGCTTGACGAGAAGCGCGGCGAGTATGTGCAGAAGCGGGACGCCGTCACGCTGCCGACCACCAAGGCCATCTACCAGGCGTTCATAGACGCCATCGACCGCATCAAGGAAAAACTCGACGGGGAGGGCTGATGATGTTCGCAATGCTGGCCGCAGTGGCGGTGCTGGTCACGAACCAGCCGCCGGTCTCAATCGCCGCGATGACGCCGAAGGAGCGGATCGAGTGGCGGTCCCGCCGTTCGCGCGAGATGTACGCCGCGCTCCATGTGGACGAGGCGAAGCGCGAGGCGTTCCTGTACGAAAGGCGCAAGCGCATACTGAACAACGCGGCGGCCGAGTTCCTGCGCGCTTCCGGGCCGTCCAACGCCGTCGTGTCCGTGAGCGTGGACTACAGGAGCGGGGACATCCTCGTGGAATACGCGGACGGCTACCGGCTGATCCAGCGGTTCACGCCGAAGCCGAAGGAGGCGCCGGCGCGGAAGGTCCGGCCTAAGCCGACGAGACGCAAGCCCGGTCTGAAGGTGGACGGGGTGTGGAAGTGGAAGGCGCCGGACGGAGTAAATGAGATCGTGCGATACCCGGACGGGACGATTGCCACCACGCTTGCGCATGTGGTCGAGCCGTCGCCGCCGATTCCGCCGGACGCCGTTTTTCTCCCATACGCCGAGAAGCGGGAGGGCCGCTGAAATGTGCATGAGGTCAACGGAGGAGGGCTGCGTCCTCGCGTCGCAACAGAACGAGCTGAAGGGCAAGGTGGCGAACATCGACGAACGGCTGACGAAGGTCGAGGCCGACGTCGGCAAGATTCGGTCGGAGGCGCAGGACGGATTTCGTTCGCTCAACTCCTCGATAAACAACCTCGCCCACGACTTCGGGGACAGGATGAACAACCTCGACAAGAGGATCATCGTCGAGAAGGAGAAATGGGGCGAGACCCTGCGCAAGATTCTGACGTGGGGGGCGAAGGCACTGATCCTCGGCGCCCTCGTGGCGATGGGCATAAACATCGTGAACAGCGTCATCAAGTCGTACTTCGGCGGAGGGGGCTGACCGTGGCGGACGACGAGATACAACCGAAGCGCGGGCGTCCGTTCCGCAGGGTCGTGAACGGGTTCGAGGACATGCCGGAGCGCGAGAACGGGCGCAGGTGCGGCGAATGCCCGAAGTGGGGGCGGAACGAGTATTGCCCCATCCGGGCGGAGCGCAGGGCGCGTGACGCGATGTGCTGCCGGTACGGCTACGTCCTCATAGGGGCGAAGCGCCAGGAGGATCGCCGCAAGGCTGCGAATTGACGGGCGGTCATAATATGGAAACTTCCGGCATGTCGCCGGGGAAAGGAAACAAGGAAACATGAAGACACTACTGAAATGGCTCATCAAGAAGTTCGTCACCAAGGACGCGCTCAAGGCGGCGATCCACGCGGCGAACAGGCGCGTCGCGGAGAAGTCCGCGAGCGAACGGACGCAGCAGATCATGGCGTACGGCGAGGACGTGTCCGCGCTGACCGCCGCGTATCTCAAGGCGTACACGAACGACGGCAAGATCGACGACGACGAGCGCAAGGAGATCGACGCCCTCTGCGACGCCACGCTCGACAAGTACATCTCGGACTCCGCGCTGGAGGCCGTCATCGAGGCCATCGTCAAGTGAGGGGGTGCATGATGGGTACGACAGACAAGGCGCGCGACAAGGCGAAGGCCAAGGTCGCGAAGATGAAGGAGAAGGTCGCCCGGAAGTCGGGCAAGGCGAAGAAGGGAGCGGCTGCGGCCGTCGCGGCGCTTGCGCTTGCGTTCCTGTTCGCCGGATGCGCTTCCTCGGAGTCGGCGCAGCCCGCGAAGTCGCAGACGCTGACGGCCGATCTCGACCACTGCACGATCATCATCGCGGGCAAGGTCTCGATGCCGGTCGCCGGCACGAACCAGACGATCACCGCGGAAGGCGAGAAGCTGCCCACGGTCGAACTGCTCACGCAGACGCAGAGCCTGGAGTCCACCGGCTCGACCGACACGTTCTCGCAGACCGCGACGCAGACGCCCACGACCGACATCAAGCCGGACATCGACGTGCATTACAACGATGCGCTGAAAAATGCCACGGATGCGTCAAAGGGCGTGCTGGAGAAGCTGACCGATTCCGGGGCGCAGGCCGTCCTGAAGATGATGGCCAACAAGGAAAGCGGGACTGTGAAGGTCGAGCAGAAGGACGGCACGACTGCGACCGTCGAATGCAAGGACGGGCAGTGCTCGCTTTGCACGGACGGCTCCTGTTCGCCGTGACCGTTTTCTGATATAATATGCGCTTGCCGTGGTTAGCCTTTCGTTATCCACGGTTGCCCCGCCGGAGGCTTGCCCAAGCCGTTTGATGGCGGGGCTCTTTATTTCCCGGAATGCCCGAGCGCGGACGCCCGCACCTGGCGCGGGAAGTCCGTCGGCTGGCCGGACGTGCGCCCATGAGACGGCGAGCGCCATGTCAGGTATGCGCACCAGGCGGCGAGGATGATTATCGCGTATGTCTTCCAGTCTTTCATGGCGTATATTATACCACCTTCAGCCGATCGCCTCAATGACGGATCCGCATTCGCGGACGAGTTCGTCCACGGCGGCCTCGCGCGAATAGCCCTGCGTCACCTTCAGTCCGCCGGAATGCCCCATGAGCATCGCGGCCATCAGGATTCCGTGCTTCCGCCGCACTTCCGTGGCGAACGAGTGGCGGAGCTGGTTCGGAGACCACGGATCCACGTCGGCGCGTCTCGCGGCGTCCCGGATGGTGCAGCCATACCGGGCCGTGTCCCATGTGTCGGTCAGCTTGTCGGGGATTCCGCGGACGCCGCGGCGCCCTTCCGCTCCGTTCGCGGTCTCGACGTCGAACGCGACCTTCGGGGAGAACGGCCGGGGCCATGCGCGGTACTTCTCCAGAATCGCCCTCGCCCTCGGGCCGATCAGCACGGCGCGTATCTTCCCCTTCCATTGCGTCTTGTGGTGGGACGGACGGTACACCCACGGCGTGGCCGTCGTGTCGATGAGCGCCCACGCCATGCCGCAGGCCTCGCCGGGGCGCATCCCCGTGAGGCGCTGGACGCGCACGAGGTCGGCGGTGTTCCTGGCCATGACCGCGCACGTCGCCTCGATGTCCGTGTCGTCCACGGGGCGCACCGGCTCCGTCTCGTGCGCTTCCGAGCGGAACGCCTTCAGGTTCTGCACCTGCGATAGCTCCGCCTTGTGGGTGGCCGTGATATGCCCTTCGTCGAGAGCCCAGCGCCACAGGCGCCGGATGCGCTCCATGTAGCGGTTCACGGTCACGCGGGCGATGCCGGATCGGACGAGCGCGTCGCGCACGGCCAGCATGTCCGCGTGCTGGAGTTCCGCGACGGGACGGTCGCCGTACATCTCGCGGAGGAGCCGCACGGCGTTCTGGCATCCCCACGCCTCGCCCGTCTGCGAGCCGTCGGAGTGCCGGTAGTATGTCTCGCAGTGCGCGATCCATCCGCCGCAGAGCGTGTCAACCGTCTCGCTTTTCAGCGCGATGGTGGGCGTCCGGCGCGTGGCCGATTCCCAGATCCTGCGCGCGGCGGAGATCGCAACGTCGCGGGAGCGGTCGGCATGCAGCGCGGTCTCGCTTCCGGGCGCGCACAGCTTCCTCGCCGTGCGCTTCTTCTCGCCTGGCAGACGCACCGCGTACCACCAGTAGCCGTTGTTTACGTACACTGTTCCTTTCATGGTTTTTCCTTTCGTTTTGTTTGCCCAAAGTGTTATAAAGTGTTATACGCCTTTTCGCGGAACCCTTATTTTACGGGGGTTTATTATACCATAAATTTGCTCGTCACGCATTTTACAAACCGTATGGGGTGATATGGGATTGTATGGGAGCGTTTGTTTTCAAGGGTCGGCGCGGGGTCGTGTGTTCGCTGATGTTCGCCATTGTTCGCCTTTGCTATAAGGTTTGTTATACGCCCTTCGCGGCCGCGTAGGATGGCGCGAGGCCGCGCTTCCCGGTGTACTCGTCGTCGGCGCGGATGTTGCCGCGCTCCATCGTCTCGACGCCATCCACGACGCGGATGGTCCGCCACACCTCGACGTCCGAGCGCTTCTCGATCACGTCGCACGATATGAGCACCTTCTTCTCGCCGCGCCGCATGATCTGGTGCGCGGAGTCGCCCCATCCCTTGTCTCGGCACCAGTACGCCTTGCCGACCTTGAAGCGGACAGACGCTCCGTTCGGCCGCGTGGATCGGGATGCCCTGCGGGGACCGGCTGTCTGCTTTCTGCGCTTTCGCCCGGAGGCAAGGTACACGAGGTACAGTGCGACGGAGAGTATTACGCCGACGCCGTACAGCAGTATCTTGACCTGCTCCGGTCTCATTGGTGGTTGCCTTTCGTTTTTGCCCTTGACGCCGCACAGTATATCATATCCCTGACGTTTTCGCACGTCGCTCCAGGTGGTGGAGGTGGTTCCAGAAGGTGGTGGACATGCGTTTCAGCCCCATAAAACAAGGGTTTTTCGGCGTTGTAAAAAAAAATAATTTTTCTTCATTTTCCCCCTTGCGCGTTATAACGCGATATGGTATAATTTGGGGCGTCAAGAGCAAATAGGGCGTTTGCGAATGACAGGGCAAAAACGAAAGGAAACAAGAAGATGCAAAAGCAAGAGTTCGAGAAGAGGACGCCGTTCCTCGACAAGACCGATCACGAGAACTACGCCGACTGGTTCGAGCCGGCGTACATGGGCGCGAAGGACATCGACAAGGATGACTTCTGCGCGATGCTGAAGGACGAGACGACGCGCAAGTTCGTCCGTGCGGTGAGCCAGGCGTTCAAGGCCAGCGAAGCCACCGAGAAGGATTTTGCGAAAGAGGTGATCTACCTCAAGGACTGCCACCGCATGTTGCAGAAGAAGAACGCGGATCTGCGCAAGGCCGTTTCGCTGATCTCCGCGAACTGCGACCGCGTTCTGGCTGAGGCCGTTGCGTAAGATGGAACGCCCCGCCTGGCATGGGCAGCCGGGCGGGGCAAGGCAAAAACGAAAGGCAACGGCAATGACAGTTTACTACGTCGGAAACGAAGAGTATTTCAGCCTCACGAAAGCCAAGGCCGAAATGAGGCGCACCGGACTCCCCGGATCGAAGGTAAAGGTCTGGGCGAACGGAGAATGGGAGAACTGCGGCGAGATCAAGCTGCGGGGATCGAATCGCTGCCATATCGTTGGCGCTCGCAACTCGAACACGTACTGAGGGAGGGCGAACCATGCGAATTGACACTGTGCAAGACTTGCTGGACGCGATCGAAGACCTCGACCCCAGCACTCCGATACGGCTTGCGATGCAGCCGAACTATCCGATGACCGGATCGCTGAGGAACGTCTGCGTCGAACGCGGCGAGGACGATTCCCCCAGGGCGGTATGGCTCGCCTGCTCCGACCACGAGGACTACGGATGCCCTCGCGAGGCGTGGGACGAGTGCGAGTTCTGGCCGGAGGGTGACGAGGACGACGGGGAGGTGGACGCATGAAACTCTACGTCGGCACATACGCGAAGTACAACAACGGAGACCTCTCCGGCGCGTGGCTCGATCTCGACAGGTTCGCGAACGCGGAGGAGTTCGAGGCGGCATGCAAGCGGATCTACCGCGACGAGCGCGACCCCGAGCTGATGTTCCAGGACGTCGAGACGGATCCCGGATGCGACTGGCAGGAGGGACTGTACAGCGAGAGTTCGATACCCCGCGACTACTGGACACTCAAGGCCGAGGCGGAGGCCGAGGCGAAGAAGTCCGCGAGCCGCCCGAAGTCGGCGGAGCGGATGGAGCAGGAGCGTCTGTGCGCCGTGTACATGGCGGCGAGGGGGTACGACCGTAGCACGGATCGCAGGGCGAGGATGTACGACCGAGAGCGCGACTTCCTGATGAAGCGCGACCGCTTCGTGGAGCTGTCGGACGGCGTGGTGCTTCCGATCGGCAGGCCGTCGATCCAGACGCGCTTCTGCTGCGGGGAGGACGACCGGGGGCAGGGCGGCGAGGAGTACGGCACGATGGCGTACGCCCACAAGGTGCTGGAGTACAAGCGCACCGAGGAAGGGTTCAAGCGCGCGAACGTCGGAGACTTCGACCGCGAGATGGTCCACCTCGTCGGCCGCCGTGCGTGGAGGTTCGCCAGGACGGGCGGAGACGGCGCGGAGACCTGGCGAGGTGACTTTGTGCCGTGCCTCATGCGCGGCGGCCTCACGGACGGGAGCATGTACCTCGGGAATGCTGCGAACGCCGGACGCCCGGAGACGGTGGTGCGCATCCTGAACGACGAAGACATGCGGAGGATGCGCAGAGGGTACATGGCCGTGCGGACGGACTTCAGGAGGCGCGTCAACGCCTACTGGAAACGCTTCGGCGCGTCGAAAATCCACACATGGACGTACTGGACGGAAGCGTGATGCGTGGAGGTACGACAACATGGACTTCGCAAAGCATGTGCCAGCGCGCCTGCGCGGGCGGTTCGTCGCCGCGTACCAGGGCCAGTACGGATACTGGTTCGAGTTCGACGGGAGCGTTCGTTTCGATGACGTTCAGGGGGGGGGGCAGCTCCCCTTCGCCTATGGCGCCACGATTGACGAGTGCCGCCGAATGATGGAGAACTTCACGATCACACAGAGACCAAAGGAGACAAGAGACAATGAGCAAGACAAGCGGACCACACAACCCCGACGACGTGCTGATCGGGTTTCTCGACAGCCCGGAGGTAAAGGCGCTGACGGCGCTGGTGGCGGAGGCCGAGGGGGCCGGAACGGTCAGTGACATGTTCCGGGAGTTCATCTTCGCCCGTGCCGAGGCGCACGGGATGATGCGCGACCGCAAGGTCGTGGGAGAATGGCGCGAGAGGGTCCGGGAAGGAGCCGAGGCGATCCGCGCCGCGAAACGAGAACGCAGCGAGCGCCGCAAGAAGGCGAACGCGTAAAACGAAAGGAACGAGCAATGGCAACAGACATCGGAGTGAAGGCGACCGGCGATCGCAGGGCGATCGAGCGGATCGCGGCGAAGCGACACACCACGGCATCCGCCGTGGTGAAAAAAGAACGTGCGCGGATGCGCCGTCTTTTTGGCCGTGGCGCGTTATATCGCGCCGACATCCTGGCGGACGTCGCGGGTGCGCGGAAGTCGCAGAGGCAGGGCGAGTAGTTTTTTTGGCATGGCGCGTTATAACGCGCAAGGAGGAACGAGACCATGAAAGCAAAGATCGAGAACGAGGGCGAGGACAGGGTGCGCTGCACCTTCGACCTCACGAAGGCGGAGGCGGCGAAACTGTGCGACATGCGCTGCGAGCCGAAGCCGAGCACTGCGGCCGCCCAGGTGGTGCGCATGGCCATCAAGGCGGAAGGCGGTACGAAATGAACCAGACTGAAGTGATAGGCGACAAGGAGGCGGCGGAGCTGTTCGGGCTTTCCCGCGTCGCCCTTCGCCAGCACTGCATGGAGTCGTACGTCTGCCCCAAGGGGAAGGTGGACGTGCGCAAGGCGAATCCCGTGGTCGTTGGCCGGTGCCGCAGGTGGCGGCGTAGCGCGATCATGGTGGTGCTGTCCACGAAGCCGGAATGACGGAGGGTCAAAAGATGACGATGGAAGAATGGGACAGGCAGCTGTCGGGAATGACGCTGGAGGAATACGACCGCGAGATTCGCCGCAGACAGCGGCGCAGACGGCTCAGGGCGGCGGGCGAAGTCGTGGCCGGGGTTCTCGCCCTTGCCCTGCTCGCGCTCGTGGCGTGGCTGTTTCTCGCGGCTACGCCGGACCAGTTCAGCGCGGAGTGCGAGGCACTGCGCGCTGAACTGGAGGCGCAAGGCGAGTGAAGATTTCCCTGCCGCACGGTGCGGCGGGGATGGGCAAACGAAAGGTACAGACATGAAGACAAAGACAAAGGCCAGGGCTGCGGCCAAGAAGCAGCCGAAGGAGGCCGAAGCCGTGTCCGCGCCGAAGGTGGCGGACTACGAGCGGAAGCGGACGGAACTGGAGGTCGCGAAGCTGAAGGTCGCGCCCTGGAACCCGCGCCCGAAGATAACGCCAGAAAGCGTGGCGGATCTCGCGGCGAGCATCGAGTCGCTGGGGGTGATCGAACCCCTCGTGGCGATGATGGACGCGGACGGAGGCGCGACGCTTCTCTCCGGGCATAGGCGTCTCGCGGCCGCGAAGGTCGCGAAACTCGACAAGGTGCCGTGCGACATCCTCGTGGGCATCGACGAGCCGACGGCCAAGCGCATGACGTTCATCGCGAACTTGCAGCGCAAGGACGCCGACCCCCTTCTCGAGTCCGAGCTGGTGGGCGGACTGGTGAAGTCCGGCATGACGCAGGACGAGATCGCCGCCGAGACCGGGCGTGGCCGCGAATGGGTGGCGCGGAGGCTGAACCTCTCGCGCCTCTCGAAGTCGTGGCGCAAGCGCGTGAAGGACGGCGAGCAGATCACGACCGACTGCCTGGAGCACGTCGCGGCGTACCCCGAGGGGGTGCAGGAGCGCCTGAAGAACGCGGACAGGTACAACGGAAGCGGCGCGCTCCGCTGGTGCGACATCGAGGACCAGTTCGACCGCGAGACGCAGGACCTGAAGAAGGTGCCGTTCGACAGGACGCCGTGCAAGACGTGCCCGAACAACACGGGATGCTCGCCCGAGCTGTTCGACTGGGACGGCAAGCCCGCGACCTTCGGGAAGTGCCTCGACTCCAAGTGCTACAAGCGCAAGGTGGCCGATGCGGTCAAGGCGACGATCGCGGACGCGAAGGCTGCGGGCGCGACGGTGAAGGAGAGCGAGAACCATCCCGACTACTCCATCAGCTTGCAGTCCAAGCCCGACAAGAAGCACGACACGCTGTACGTCTGGAAGGACTACAGCGGCGAGACTCAGATGCAGTGGGGCGAGTCCCCGAAGCAGGGCAAGCCCGGCGGGGGTATGAGCGACGAGGAGAAGGAGCTGCGCAGGATCAAGATCGCCGCTAACAAGGCGAGGCGCAAGCTGGCCGCGTGGTGCGAGAGCAACCTTTCGGGAGTGATTATGGCGGCATACACGGTAGACGTGCAGATCGCCCTTGCATTCCAGAGGGTGTTCGACATCGGCAGCTCGTGGCGCGTGTTCGGATCGCAGACGAACGCGGAGGTCGCCGCGAGGACGTACCTGCTCGACCCAAGCGCAAATGACTTTGCGCCGATGGAGCGGTGGGCGCCTCTGGCCGCGGCCGAGATTGCGGCGAAACTGGTCAAGCCGGAGATCGGTGCGAAGTACGCCGAACTTCTGATTGCGATTCTGCCACCGACGGCAGAGGCGTTGACAGACGAGGAACGCCAACTCATTGCGCCTGACGAGAGGGTGCTGAAACTTCGCGAGCCGGTCAAGGTGGTGTGGGCTTCATCGTCCACGGAAGCCGACGACGGCGAGGACGAAGAACCCTTCGACGACGAGGAAACCGAAGACTAACGAAAGGAACACTACGATGCTAAACGACAGACAGAGAGAGACGGTGCGGGACTACTTCAAGCGCAATCCCGACGCCACGCCGCAGGACATCGAGAGGCTGCTGGGCTTCAAGATGGACATGGCGACGGTCATCGAGACGGGGCTTCTGAAGATAGAGACCGCCGACGGTGACGGAGGCTCCGGATCCGGGACGGGGAACGCGTCCGGGAAGATGGAGATCGAGTTCAGCATGACCGGAGACGACGACACGCACAACCTCACCTGCATGATTGCGGTGAAGCAGGTGCAGGCGTCGAAGCAGGACGTCGCGACGAAGCTGCGCGCCTATGTCCTGAAGAAGGTGATGCTGGCGCTCCGCGAGGAGTTCTCCGGCATTCTTCAGGACGGCGACAAGATGCTGTCAATGGTGAGGAACGCGGAACAGGAGATCAAGAAGGAGTACCGCGCGTTCGTCGGGAAGGAGGGCGCGAAGTGAGCAAGATCATCCTGACCGCATCGAGCATGGCGTGTGCGCTTAGGTGTCCGCGCCGCTACTGGTACGACAACATCCTCGGGCTGAAGGAGGCGAACCCTTCCGAGGCCCTGCGGATCGGCACGGCGGTGCACAACGGCGGCGAGGCTCGAGCCAAGGGCCTGGACTTCGGAGCGCAGTACGCGGCGGCGCTCACGGGCGGGACGCTCGACGAGTGGATGGCGGCCAAGGTGTTCGGCATCCTCGGCGCGTACGACCGCACGTATGGCGAGGTCGAGGACAGGGACTGCCAGGCGATGGAGCCGGAGGTCGAGTTCGTCGACCCGATCGACGGATCGCGGACGTTCGAGCAGCGCGGCAAGGTGGACGGCCTCGCCGTGCTGAAGGACGGGCGCAGGGTGGTGTGGGAGCGCAAGACCACGAGCGACGACGTGGGCGAGACTTCCGACTACTGGAACCGCCTGAAGTTCAACATCCAGCTCCTCGCCTACGCGGGATGGGTGTACCACGCCACGGGCGAGCTGCCGGTGTGCGTGTACGACGTCATCCGCAAGCCGCAGTTGCAGCCGAAGGCGAACATCCCAGACCTCGACGAGAACGGCTTGCCGATCGTCCTGGATGCGGACGGCAACCGGCGGATCAAGAGGGACGGGACGCCGAAGCTGACGGCGGACGCCTCAAAGGGCGAGCGCGTGAGCGGACATGCAGAGACGCCGGACGAGTACGGATCCCGAATCCTCGACGCGATGAGCGCGGAGGCGGAACGGTACTTCGCGCGGCGAGAGGTGGCGATCACGCTCGACATGCTCGACGAGTTCCGCAGGGAGCGGCTGGGCGTGTGCCGGATGCTCCTGCACTTCGCGGC